>NZ_JBYSWM010000067.1:0-665 GCF_058781125.1 Pseudogulbenkiania sp. FW507-F1
CTACACCACGCTGATCCGCAGCGTGCCCGACCTGGTGATCATGCTGCTGCTGTTCTACAGCCTGCAGATGCTGCTCAACCAGGCCACCGAGTGGGCCGGCGTCGAGCAGATCGACATCGACCCCTTCCTCGCCGGGGTGGTGACGCTGGGCTTCATCTACGGCGCCTATTTCACCGAGACCTTCCGCGGCGCCTTCCAGGCCGTGCCGCGCGGCCAGCTCGAGGCGGCGGTGGCCTACGGCATGAAGCCGTGGCAGGTATTCCGCCGCGTGCTGTTCCCGCAGATGATGCGCTTCGCACTGCCGGGCATCGGCAACAACTGGCAGGTGATGATCAAGGCCACCGCCCTGGTGTCCATCATCGGCCTGTCCGACATCGTCAAGGCGACCCAGGACGCCGGCAAGAGCTCGATGCAACTGTTCTATTTCTGCGTGGTAGGCGGGCTGATCTACCTCGCCATCACCACGGTATCGAACGGCGCCCTGCTCTGGCTGGAGCGGCGCTACTCGGTCGGCGTCAGAAAGGCCGCACTATGAACGAGATTTTGCAGCAATACTGGCAGGCCTACCTGTGGAGCGACGGCTACCACCTGTCCGGGGTCGCCATGACCCTGTGGCTGCTGGTGGCGTCGATCGGCATCGGCTTCGTGCTGGCGGTGCCGCTGGC
>NZ_JBYSWM010000068.1:0-645 GCF_058781125.1 Pseudogulbenkiania sp. FW507-F1
CTGTCCGGGGTCGCCATGACCCTGTGGCTGCTGGTGGCGTCGATCGGCATCGGCTTCGTGCTGGCGGTGCCGCTGGCGGTGGCGCGCGTGTCGCGCAATCCGCTGATCCGCGGCCCGGTGTGGTTCTACACCTACGTGTTCCGCGGCACGCCGCTCTACATCCAGCTGCTGGTGTTCTACACCGGCATCTACAGCATCGAGTCGGTGCGCGCCCAGCCCTTGCTCGACGCCTTCTTCCGCGAGGGCATCAACTGCACGCTGCTGGCGTTCGCGCTCAACACCTGCGCCTACACCGTGGAAATCTTCGCCGGCGCGATCCGCGCCACGCCGTACGGCGAGATCGAGGCGGCGCGCGCCTACGGCATGTCGAGCTTCACGCTGTACCGCCGCGTCATCCTACCCTCGGCGCTGCGCCGCGCGCTGCCGTACTACAGCAACGAGGTGATCCTGATGCTGCATTCCACCACGCTGGCGTTCACCGCCACGGTGCCGGACATCCTCAAGGTGGCGCGCGACGTCAACTCCGCCACCTACGCCTCGTTCGAGGCCTTCGGCATCGCCGGCGCGCTGTACGCCGTGATCGTGTTCGCGCTGGTCTGGCTGTTCCGCCGCGGCGAGCAGCGCTGGCTCGCCTTCCTCAAGCCG
>NZ_JBYSWM010000010.1:0-32584 GCF_058781125.1 Pseudogulbenkiania sp. FW507-F1
GGGTGGGCGGGCGCTACAGCCTGTGGTCGGCGATCGGCCTGCCGATCATGCTCTACCTTGGCGAAGAGAACTTCGTCGAGCTCCTGAACGGCGCGCACCTGATGGACCAGCACTTCCGCAACGCGCCGCTGGAAGCCAACATGCCGGTGCTGCTGGCGATGATCGGGGTGTGGTACATCAACTTCTACGGCGGCGGCTCGCACGTCATCGCCCCCTACGACCAGTACCTGCACCGCCTGCCGGCCTTCATCCAGCAGCTCGACATGGAGTCCAACGGCAAGCAGGTGATGCTCGACGGCAACCCGGTCGATTTCGAAACGGCGCCGATCATCTGGGGCGAGACCGGCATCAACGGCCAGCACGCCTTCTTCCAGCTGCTGCACCAGGGCACGCACATCTCGCCGATCGACCTGATCGCCTCGCTGGAGAACCGCTCCAGCCTGCCCGGTCACCACGAGATCCTGCTCGCCAACGTGTTCGCCCAGGCCGAGGCCTTCATGCGCGGCAAGACCGCCGACGAAGTGCGTGAAGAACTCACCGCACAGGGCGTGACGGGCGAGGCGCTGGAAAAACTGGTGCCGCACAAGGTGTTCGGCGGCAACCGCCCCACCAACACCCTGCTGATGTCGCGCCTCGACCCGCGCAATCTGGGCTCGCTGATCGCGCTCTACGAGCACAAGATCTTCGTGCAGGGCGTGATCTGGCACATCAACAGCTTCGACCAGTGGGGGGTGGAACTGGGCAAGCAGCTCGCCAAGACCATCCACGCCGAACTGGCCGGCAAGAGCGGCCCGGCGCCGCACGACAGCTCCACGGCACGGCTGATCGCGGCCTATAAGCAGGCCAACGGGCGCGGCTGACCGTATGCTTTGCTCGCAAAAACGCCACCGGCTTGCCGGTGGCGTTTTTCATTTCGCACGGTTGGCCGAAGCCGGGATCAGACATCTTCCGCCGCCGCCGGCCAGCCGTAGCGCTTGAGGTCGACGCGGCCGCTGGCGCTTAGCGCCACGCCCTCGTGTTCCAGCAGCAGGCGCTGGTAGTCGGCGCCGGGCGTGCCGGGGCGGGCGATGCGGCCGCCGGCACCCACCACGCGCTGCCACGGCACGCTGACGCCGTCCGGCAGATGGCCCAGCAGGTGCCCGACGTGGCGGGAATGGCGCGGCCAGCCGGCCAGCTCGGCGAGCCTGCCGTAGGTGCTGACGCGGCCTGGCGGGATGCGCGCCACCAGCCCCAGCACCGCGCGCGCGAACTCCGGCGGCATCAGCGGTAGCGCGCGTCGGCGACGAAGGGATTGTGGCGCTTCTCGTCGCCGATGGTGGTGTAGGGGCCGTGGCCCGGCACCACCACGGTCTCGTCCGGCAGCACGAACAGCTTGCCGCGGATAGCGTCGATCAGCTGCTGGTGGTTGCCGCGTGGAAAGTCGGTTCGCCCGATCGAGCCCTGGAACAGCACGTCGCCGGCGATCAACAGGCCGGCCGCCGGGCTGTAGAACACCACGTGGCCGGGGGTGTGGCCCGGGCAGTGCAGCACCGCCAGCGTTTCCTCGCCGAGCGTCACGGTGTCGCCTTCCTCCAGCCAGCGGTCGGGCGTCACCGCCTCGGCCGGCGGAAAGCCGAACATCTGTCCCTGGTTCGGCAACTGATCGAGCCAGAAACTCTCCTCGCGCTGCGGCCCTTCCACCGGTACGCCGAGGCGGCGCGCCAGCGGCATGGTGGCGCCGGCGTGGTCGATGTGGCCGTGGGTCAGCAGGATCTTGACCACCGTGAGGTCGCGCGCCGCCACCTCGGCCAGGATACGTTCGATGTCGCCGCCCGGATCGACGATGGCGGCGTTCAGGGTAACGTCGCACCACAACAGCGAGCAGTTTTGGGCGAACGGGGTGACGGGAACGGTGTGCAGTTTCAGGCTCATGGCGGGGGCGGGGCAGGGAATGGCAAAGCAATATTGTGCCACGCCGTCAAGGGAGCGGGTATCGCCGGGGGTGACATGATGAACGGATTCTGCATGACGGCGGACAGGGCTCTGGCGTAACATGCGGCATTGGCCGTCGACGTCGCTGGAACGGCAATCTGCGGAGTAGTGTCACTTGAGCTTGAGATGGAAATCGGCGCTGGCGCTGGCCGCGTTGTTCGCCGTGCTGTTGGTGCTGGCGCTGTTTGCCGGCAACCTGGCGGTGCATTCGATCCGCCAGCATTACGGCGCCGCCTTCGCGCGCGATCATGCCCTGCTGCAAAAGCAGACCCTGGTGACCCAGCTGTCGCGCGAACTGGCGCTGTCACAGCGCCTGGCCGGGCTCGAGGTCACGCGCGACTGGCTGCGCGACGAGCAGAATCCGGCCAAGCGCCGGGCCTTCTTCCGCGAAGCCGAAAACTTCCGCCAGGCCTTTGCCGATCATTCCTTCTCCATCGTCGCCGACCGTTCCCTCAGCTACTATTTCAGCGACGACAAGCTGGCGGCCAACGCCGCCGTGCCGCGCTACCGCCTCAAGCCGAATGACGCCGAGGACGGCTGGTACTTCGCCACGCGCCAGAACGTGCGCGACTACGCGCTCAACGTCAACGTGGACGGCAAGGTGCGCGTCACCAAGGTGTGGTTCAACGTGATGATCCACGACGGCGACGAGGTGCTCGGCATGGCCGGCACCGGCCTCGACCTGTCGCGCTTCCTGCGCGACCTGGTGGCCTCGCACCAGCGCGGCGTCAGCAACATCATCGTCAACGGCCAGGGGGTGATCCAGGCCCACCCGGACGCCCGCCTGATCCAGTACGCTTCCGTCTCCTCCCTGAATTCCGCCAAGACCGTGTACCGGCTGATCCACACCGAGGAGCAGCCCGCCCTGGCCGGCGCTCTGGCTGCGCTCAAGGCCACGCCGGAGGGCACCCAGACCGCCAGCGTCACGCTGCAAGGCCAGCCGCGGCTGCTGGGCATTTCGTACATCCCCCAGCTCGACTGGTACGTGATCAGTGCGGTCGACCTCTCCACCGCCGCGGTGCTGGACGAACGCCTGCTGGCCACGCTGGCGGCGGGCGGCCTGGTGGTGCTGCTGGCGCTGGGGCTGCTGGTCATCTTCGGCCTCGACCGCCTGGTGCTGAACCCGCTGGCGCGCCTGCACCGCTCGGTGGCCCAGCTCTCCGCCGGCGACTACCGCATCGAACTGCGTTCGCGCCGCGACGACGAACTAGGCGACCTGACGCGCGCCTTCAACCACATGGCGGGCGAGATTCGCGTCCACACCGAGAAGCTGGAACAGCGTATCGAGGAGCGCACGCGCGATCTGGCCCAGGCCAACGAACAGGTGCTGCAGGCGCACCGCGCGATGCAGGACAGCATCCGCTATGCCAGCCTGATCCAGAACGCCATCCTGCCGCACGGCCCGCTCAGCGAACTGTTGGGCGAGCAGCACTTCCTGCTGTGGAAGCCGCGCGACGTGGTCGGCGGCGACTTCTTCGTGTGCCGTACCGGCCCCGGCCGCTGCCTTCTGGGAGTGGTCGACTGCGCTGGTCACGGCGTGCCCGGCGCGTTCATGACCATGATCGCGCAGACCGCCTTCGACGTCGCCGTGAGCGAACTGGGCCTCGCCGACCCGGCGGCGCTGCTGGAGCGCATGGACCAGGTGGTGCGCGCCATGCTGCGCCACGAAACCGGGGCGCGCCATCTTGCCACCAGCATGGACGCCGGGTTGTGCGCGGTCGATCTGATCAACAACACGCTGACCTTTGCCGGGGCGCGGCTGTCGCTACACTGGAGCGACGGCGCGCAGGTCGGCGAAGTGGCCGGCGAGCGCGGCGGCATCGCCGACCGCAAGCCGACGTCGTTCCGCAACCACGTCATGACGCTGCGCCCGGAGGTCAGTTACTACCTCACCACCGACGGCTTCCTCGACCAGTCCGGCGGCGACAAGGGTTACGGTTTCGGCCGGCGACGCTTCGCCGAGCTGCTGCGCCACCACGCCCAGCTGCCGGTGGCCGAGCAGCGCGAGGCGTTCCAGCAGTGCTTGGCCGAGTACCAGGGCGAGCGCGCCCAGCGCGACGACATCACGGTGCTGGGGTTCCGTTTCGGTCGGCAGGACGAGGCCGATCAGCCCGCGTTGCCGGGTGATCACGACAGATAAGGAGAGTCCATGGAGCAGGTCGATGTACTATCGCTGAGGGCAGCCTTCATCCAGCAGGGCATCATGCTGTGTTTCAACGGCCCGTTCTCGGCAACGCTGATCGAAGAGATCGGCCAGGCGCTGCGCAAGCATATGCAGGGCTTGCAGGAATCGCAGTCGGCGGTGACCGACGTGTTCTCGGTGTACATCGAGCTGACCCAGAATATCCGCCATTACACCGCCCTGCACGGCCTGGAGGGGGCCGACGCGCACGCCACGCTGATCGTGTCGCGCTCGGAGGACGGCCGCTACGTGGTCAGCGCCGGTAACGTGGTGCTGCCGGCCGATGGCGACGCGCTGGTGGAGCGCATCGCGGCGCTGGCGCGGCTCGACAAGGCCGGGCTCAAGGCCGAGTACAAGAACCAGCTGCGCCAGCCGCGCGATCCGTCCGCCAAGACCGGCGCCGGGCTCGGCCTGATCGACCTGGCGCGCCGCGCCTACGAGCCGCTGCAGTGCTCGCTGACCGCGCTGGATGGCGGTGTGGCGTTTTTCAGTTTACGCGTAGTGATTTGACGAGGTTGACATGCAAGATCTGATCGTCGAGGGGACCGGTTCGATTCCGGCCATCCGGGCAGACTGGGAAGCAGGATGTGTGGTGATGAAGGGCGACTCCTACCCGGAAAACGCCTTCGAACTGTACCAGCCGGTCATCGACTGGATCGAGGCCTTCCTGGCACGCGAGGAGCGCCCGCTGCGGCTGCAGCTGCAACTGCTCTACCTCAATACCAGCAGCATTCGCGCCATGATGGACATGCTCGACCAATTGCAGGGCGCATTCGACGGCGGCCGCACGGTCGGTGTCGAATGGCGCTACGAGCGCGAGAATGAACGGGTGGCCGAGCTGGCCGAGGAGTTCCGCGAGGACTACACCTTCCCGTTCGATATCCTCGCCCACGACTGAACCCGCGGAGCCGCGATGAAACAGCACGAGGAGCTGGAAAGCCGCATCGAAACCCTGCTGGCAGACCCGGCCTACGCCGACCATCCGCTGCACGAGGCGCTCGCCTCGCTCTTCGAGTGCTATCGCGAGCAGACCCGGCAGATCGAGCGGGTGAGCCGCATTGCCGACCGCTACCAGGATGCCGAGCGTGACCGAGGCCTGAGCTACGCCGCGCGCTATCAGCGCCAGTTGCGCCAGGTCGAGAAGATCGTGCGCATCAGCGACCGCTACCAGAACATGCTGCGCGACATGAACCAGCGCCTGCACTGGCTGTCGAGTCGCGACGAACTCACCGGCCTGCCCAACCGCCGCCACGCTTTGGTTCGCCTGCGCGAGGAATTGCAGCGGCTGGGCCGCAGCGGCGGCCAGTTCTGCCTGACGCTGGCCGACGTCGACCACTTCAAGAGCATCAACGATGGCTACGGCCACGACGTGGGCGACCGCGTGCTGGGGGCCATCGCCCATGGTCTGTCCGAAGGGGTGCGCGACTACGACGTCTGCGCGCGCTGGGGCGGCGAGGAGTTCCTGCTGTTGTTCCCGCACTCCAGCATCGAGGAAGTGCAGAGCGTGCTGGTGCGGTTGCGGCGCCAGGTGGGGGTGCTCAGCGGCGAGCTTTTGCCGGCCGGTGCCGCCGGGCTGACGCTGTCGTTCGGGCTCACTCTCTGCCGGGACGCTGCCGAACCGCTCGACGCCATCCTGCAGCGCGCCGACCAGGCGCTGTACCAGGCCAAGGGGCAAGGGCGGGATTGCGTCGTCATCGGCTAAGCGCCCCGCTTCACGCGGCGCCGCCGGCCCGTCTTGGGTGCCAGCGCACGGCGCACCCTCTTTAATCCGAGTACACCACGTCAGATGTGGCGCGTCATCGCTTGCCAGGCCGGGGTAGGGATGAGCCGGCGATGCGCCATCCCCATGTGCGCCGTATCCATTCCGGTGCCGGCGTCCCGGCCGTCCCCAGCCTCTTCAAGGCCCGCTTGCCGGGCGGTTCCAGTAGTCCGCCCCGGCTCCGGCATTCACCCTAGCGCACGCCAGGTTTGGCCGCCTTCTTCTCGATCTCCTGCAAGGTGGCGCGTGCCGTCTCCTGCCACGGCCCGCCCAGCGCCAGCGCCCGTTCGGCGTGGCTCCGCGCCTGTTCCAGCTCGCCCTGATCGGCCAGCACCACGGCCAGATTGTTGTGCGCGGCGGCGTTGTCGGGCTGCGCCGCCAGCGCCTGTTCCAGCGCGTGCCGTGCGGCTGGCAGGTCGTGCATGGCGTAGGCGGTGTTGCCCAGGCCGATCGCCAGCGTCGGGTTGTTCGGCCAACGTTTGATCGCCGTGGCATAGCCGCTACGCGCGTCGGCGCGCGTGGCGAGGCGGTCGAACGCCACCAGCGCCGCTGTCGTGCCGGCCTCGTCGGCGCTCACCGGCAGCGTGCCCGGCGGCAACACGGCCACCGCCCAGTGCTCGCTGCGCGCCCAGGTGTTCTCGAAGGCGGTCAGGCTCATCAGCTGGCGCCGGAAGGTGCCAGAGCGCAGCACCATCTCGTCACGCTCCAGGTTGTAGCCCACCACCACGGCGTAGTGCCACGACGGCCACCACGACAGCCCCAGATTCTGCATCACCAGCACCGGGTGGCCGGCGCGCACCTCGTCGAGCAGCGCGTCCAGCCGCGGCGGCAGCACGGTCGCCACCCGGCCGTGGCGGCGCGCCGCCGCCAGCATCTCGATCTGCAGGCTGCCCTGACGTGCCGGCACGTAGACCTGGCTGGTCAGCTCGTCCGGCGCCACCGTCTTGCCGGACGCCGTCAGCACCGTGGCCAGCGCCGCCGGGCCGCACTGGTACTCCTCCTGCGGGAAGAACGGGGTGTCGGCGAGCTCGACCTGGCGCGGCAGGTCGGTGCGTGCCAGTTGCTGCCGCACCACCGGCGTCGCGCAGGCGGAGAGCAGCAGCACGGCCGCCAGGAGCAGGCCGCGCCACGGCGGTATCGACCAGGAGCGCGCCATCGTTCAGCGGATGGAACGGGTGAACGGGAAGATCTTGGTGAGGCCGAGGATGTCGGTCAGGAGCAGCACGAAGAACACCAACAGCACGGCACCGACGATATCGCCGCCGGCCGGGGCCTTGGCGGCTTTCTCCGCCAGCAGCGCGGCATCCTTGTCGCTCAGGGCGGCGATGCGTTCGCGTGCCTGCTCCGGCGACACGCCCTGGCGTTCCAGCTCGGCGACGACGTCGGCGCGGCTGAGGGTTTCCAGGATGCGGGCGCGGTTGGCGTCGCCGGCGCTGGTGGCGCCCTGGTTGAGCTGTTCCACGCCGATCATCGCCGCCTGGGCGGATTGGGTGATGCCGACGAAACCGATCGACAAGGCCAGCGAGGTGGCGATAAAGGTTTTGCGTGCGAGCATGGTTCGTCCTTCTTCTCAGGTGGGGGTAGTGTCGAAGAGTGGATAAGAGCGCGGCGCGCCGGATAAGTTCTTTAACAGATATGCAAGCGGGGAGAGGAAGTCAACCCGGGCACTCCGCCGGGCTGCTTGATCCGTCAAATGAAAACCGCCCCGGGGCACGAGGCATCCCGGGGCGGTTGGCGCGGCGTCAGGCCGGCTGGCGGCTTACCACCAGCTTTCCACTTGCAGGCCGACGGTGGAGCCGTGGCGGCGCGAACCGAACACGCCGCTGCTCGACAGCGGGTCGTTGGCATTGTCGCCGGCGGCGTCCTGGGCGGCCTGGTTCCACTGCGCGTAGGTGTAGAACAGGCGCAGCTCCGGGCGGCTCCAGAACGACTTGCCCATGGCCAGGGTCGGCGCGATGGTGAACTTGGTCAGGGTGCGGGTCGGGCCGCTGGCCGGCTGTACCCGGTCGTGACCCAGTTCGGTCACCAGCTTGAAGTGCTCGGTGAAGGCGTAGCTCGGGCGGATGCCGAACGACATCCACTTCTGCGTGCCGCCGTCGACGCGGTCCTGCTGGTACAGACCCACCAGCTGGCCGCCGAAATTCGGCGTGGCTTGCCAGTCGAAGGCGTCCAGCACGCGCCAGCTCTTGTCGCTGCTGTCGTTGGTGATCGGGCCGACGGTGCCGGACAGGCTGGTGCCGCTGCCGGTGCCGTACTGCAGCGCGAGCTTGTTCTTGCCGCCCAGCACGCCGTTCTGGATGTGCTGCACGGTGTACGCCCAGCCACTGTGCGGATCGACCTTCTGGCCGTTGACGTCCACCTTGCCGGACGGGTCCATGTAGCTCACGCCGAGTTGCAGTTCGCCGCCGGGGTTGACGTCGATGCCCGACAGTTGCAGGTCGTGGCGGTTGGAGTCGTATTCCTGGAAGATGCCGTCGTTGCGGAAGAAGGCGTAGCTCAGCTTGAGCTTGTCGCCGATGGCGAAGTTCTCCAGACCGGCGCCGAGACCGCTCGGGTTCCAGTAGAAGAAGTCGTTGATGTGCACGTCGTTACGACGGTAGTAGATGCGGCCGGCCCACAGGCGCGCACCCGGCAGGCCGGGAATGTTGGTCAGCTGCAGGTAGGACTGCGGCAGGCGCAGGCTGCCGCTGTTGCCGTCGCTGTTGTGGAAGGTCGGGGTGCGGTCGTTTTCGTTGTACAGGCTGGCCATGGCCAAGCCCGACAGTTTCATGCCGTTGTCGAACTGGACCAGGTCCTGCTCGCCGGTCAGTTCGCTGTAGATTTCGCATTCGTTGCCCAGACGGTACTTGCTCTGGGCGCCGGCCAGCTTGAAGCAGGCCTGGCTGTCGCCATCGCTGCTGCCGACGCCGGCGCGTACGTAGCCGTGGAAGTCGAAGGCCTGGGCCGGGGCGAGGGCGCCGGCCAGCAGGGCTGCGCCCAGCAGGCTTGCCGAGATGTGCTTCATGATGTCTCCTGATTGTAGTTTTGCTACTTATTGTGTGGTGCTTCACCCCTCTCGGCTCTGGTGGCCGGTGCGTTGCCGTGGGGTGGTCCGTCATCGCGGCGGGGTGATGCGTCCCCGTGGCGCCATGAAATCCGCTATTTATGCCGATTTCAGCGCGCTCCGTCCCTAGGTGGTCGGTCTTTGCCACGGCGCAGGATAGCGCCGTCGCAATCGCGCCACGGCGGGGGCGCCGAGGTGTGTAGGATCATGACAAAACTTTATGTTGTCGCAAAATTACATTGTAAGGAATTGTAAGGAAATGTCGTTTTTCTTCCACGGCCGCCAGCGGCGGGATGTGTGGCGAGGGGGAGGGCTCAGAGGGGGGGGTTCCGGAGTGGTGTCGTCCGGGGTGCCGTGAGCCGCACACAGGGCACGTTTTTGCGCCGGGGAGAGCTGCTTGACGGCGTATTCGGCCTTGAGCGCGGCGGACTTGTCGTCGAACGCCAGCACCAGGGCGATGCGTTCGGGAGGGTGCAGGCGGGTGTAGCGCGCACCCTTGCCGGCGGCGTGCGCGGCGTAGCGTCGCGCCACGTCGGTGGTGATGCCGGTGTAGAGACTGCCGCCGCGGCATTGCAGCATGTAGAGAAACCAGCTCATTCGGGGGTTGCCAGGACAAGACCCCGCTACGCTAGCGCAGCGCGGCGTTTTGGCCAAGCGCTTGTGCCGCCCGTCGCGCCCATCGCTCACACGACAACGCCCGGCACGGGGCCGGGCGTCGGGGGCGAGGAGTGGCCGCGGCGGGAGGGCTTCGGCCAACCTTCAACTATTACAGCGTGCCGTAGGAGTGCAGGCCGGACAGGAACATGTTGACGCCGAGGAAGGCGAAGCTGGTGACGAACACCCCGATCACCGCCCACCATGCCAGCGGCGTGCCGCGCCAGCCTTTGACCAGGCGCACGTGCAGC
The DNA here is from genome assembly GCF_058781125.1 of Pseudogulbenkiania sp. FW507-F1. Lineage (NCBI taxonomy): Bacteria > Pseudomonadati > Pseudomonadota > Betaproteobacteria > Neisseriales > Chromobacteriaceae > Pseudogulbenkiania > Pseudogulbenkiania sp. FW507-F1. The sequence goes on from NZ_JBYSWM010000010.1 coordinate 9,861, forward strand.
CAGGCGGCGTAGTTGAGCCAGACGATCAGCGCCCAGGTCTCCTTGGGGTCCCAGCTCCAGTAGCCGCCCCAGGCATCGGCCGCCCACATCGCACCCAGGATGGTGGCGATGGTGAAGAACAAAAAGCCGACCGCGATTGCCTTGTACATCACCTCGTCCAGCAGCTCGGCCGACGGCAGCTTGTCTTTGAGCCAGCCATGGCTGACCAAGAGCTGGGCGATGCCGAGCATGGCGGCGATCGAGAACGAGCCGTAGCCGACGAAGTTGGCCGGCACGTGGATCTTCATCCACCACGACTGCAAGGCCGGGATCAAGGGCTGGATCTCGTGCGCCTGGCGATCGAAGGTGTACCACAGGATGAAGCCGACCGCGGCCGAGATCACCAGCAGCACGAAGGCGCCCATCTGGCGCGCCGCGAACTTGGCTTCGTAGTACAGGTACATCAGCGCGGTGATCAGGCAGAACAGCACGAACACTTCGTACAGGTTGGAGACCGGGATGTGGCCGATGTCGCTGCCGATCAGGTAGCTCTCGTACCAGCGCGTCAGCATGCCGGCAAAGCCCAGCACCGCCGCGCTCCAGGTCAGCCCTGTGCCCATGCGGCCGAGCAGCGCCGAGCGTGTCAGGAGGCCCATCCAGTACACCGCGGTGGCGAGGAAGAACAGCGTGCACATCCACATGATGGCGGACTGGCTCGACAGCACGAAGCGCAGCCAGAACGCGCTCTGGCCGCGCGCCAGGTCGCCCTGGTAGAGCTGGATCGCCACGAGCGCGATGGCGCCGGCAAGCGGCAGGAACAGGCGCCAGGCCTTCCAGAACCAGCCCAGCGCGATCAGGCCGACGGTGCTGCCGGCCAGGATGCCCTGCTCGTAGACGTCCATGTAGGCGCCGTAACGGTAATAGGTGACCCCGGCCGCCACTACCAGCAGCGCGGCGAACAGCCAGTCGGCCAGGTTCAGCCGCTGCCACAGCGGCCGTTCGTCAAAGGAATAAGCGAGTTCCATCAGGCACCCCGTACAAGCTGTTGAATGGCGTCGCGGTGACGCCGGAAATCCTCGTCCAGGTCGCGGTTGTGACGATTGGAGGTCATCGCCAGCCGCACCCGGCCATTGCCCAGCCTAATCCACAGTCGCACTTCGCGGATATAGAACATCAGTACGATACCGATCACCAGCATCAGCGAGCCCAGGTAGACCAGCGTCTTGCCGGGCGAGCGCGTCATCTGCAGACCGGAAGCTTGGACCTGGGTAAAGCCGTCGAGTTGCAGGAACACCGGCACACCATAGTCGTTGAGGCTGCTCGCCGCCACCAGGCTGTCGAGCAGGAAGCGGTAGTGACGGCCATCCTGCGTCAGCGGCTTGGCGCCGGCGCGCTCGTTGGCCACCGCCATCACGTCCACCACCGCCCCCTGCAGGATCTTGATATAGGTCTGCGCCACCGCCTGGCGCTTGTCCGCCGGCACGCGCTGATCGAGGAACTGCTCCAGCGCGCTGAAGCCGCCTTCGCCGAAGCGCGCCAGAATCCACTTCACGCTCTCCTCGAACTGCTGACGCATCGCCGGGCTGATCGCCGAACCCTGCATCGCCTTGGCGGTGCTGCGCCGCGCGATCTCGTCGTACAGCGCCGGGTTTTTGAGCGCCGCCCTGAGACGCATGAAGGTGTCGATCTTCATCTCGTCGTCGAGCGGGAGGCGCAGGTACTGGAACGGCTCCGACACCGTCTTGCGCATGCCGGCGATCAGGTAGCTGGCACCATCCTGCTCGATCGGGGACATGTAGTGGTGGTACTCGCGCGCCTGGCCCTGCTCGTCGCGCAGCTTGAAGGTGATCGACGGGCCGACGTTCTTCAGGTTCTTGTCGCGTTTCACCTCGCGCGCATCGTGCATGCGTTCGGACAGCGACTTGGCGCCCTCGGCCTTGCTGCGCTCCATGTTCTCGATGTTGAACTGGCGGAACTCGCCGAACTCCAGGCTGTACTGGTGGCCGTTGGCGCGCAGCGGCTGCGAACTCAGCGACACGCCCGTGATCGGCGCCGGCGGCATCTCGGGCGACGCCAGGTTCCAGGCCTTGAAGTTCAGCGGCGAGCCGCCGTCGCCGAAGCTTGCCTGGTAGATCGCCACACCGTCGACGATCAGCGGGTGGTTCACTTTCACCGTGGCCGGCGTCTCCTTGCCGGTGGCCTTGTCGGTTACCACGATGTCGCTGGCGAACAGCTTGGGCATGCCGTTGCTGTAGTAGTCGACGTGGAACTTCTTCAGCGTGACGATGAACGGCAGCTCCTGCACCAGGTAGCCGTTGCCGGAGTTGAGGAACACCACGTCGGCGCTCTTGTTCTCGGCCACCGTGACGTTGCCGCGGAACGACAGGTTGCGGGTGGAGAGCCGGCTCTTCTCCGGAATCTGCGATTGCGGCAGGTCGCGCGTTTCCGCCACCACCCGGCCGAACAGTTCGCCCAGTTTCAACGGCAGGTTGCCGTCCAAGAGGCCGCCCAGGCAGATCACCACCATGGCGATATGGGCGAAGAAGTAGCCCAGCTTGTTGGCGGCGCCCTTCTTGGCGGCCAGCACCAGGGTGCCGTCGTCGCGGCGGTGCTGGCGCAGGCGGAAGCCCTTGGCCGCGAGGTAGCCCTGCAGCTGCTCCGGCGAGGCATTGGCTGCCTCGAACTCCTCGCTGTGCTGCATCGCGGCCAGCGAGCTGTCGGTGGCCTTCTCGCGGAACGCCTTCATGTCCTTGATGAAGCCGGGGCCGTTGCGCAGGATGCACAGGCTGGTGGAGATCACCAGGAAGGCCAGAATGGTCAGGAACCAGGCCGAATGGTAGACGTCGTAAAGGCCCAGCCAGTCGAAGGCGACGAACCAGAACTGGCCGAATTCGAAGGCGTAGTTGGGGTAGGGTTCGTTCTGCTTGAGCACGGTGCCGATCACCGAGGCGATGGCAATGATGGTCAACAGCCCGATGGCGAAACGCATCGAGCTCAACAGCTCGTACAGGGAATAACTGAAGCTGGCGTGGCGGCTTGGTTTTTTCATGGGTTTCACATACAAAAAGGGAAGCCGTCAAGGCTTCCCTTTTGAGTAAGGCATGAGGCGGAAGTTGCGCTTAGCGCAGGCCGGAGATGTAGTCGGCCACTGCCTTCATTTCGGCATCGCTCATACGGGAAGCCACGTCCGACATGGTCGGATGCTGGCGGTCGGTGCCGGCCTTGAAATCGTTCAGCTGCTTGAGGATGTAGCCGGCGTGCTGGCTGCCCACGCGCGGGAACTGGTCCGGCATGCCGGCGCCGTTCGGGGCGTGGCAGGCCATACAGGCCGGAACGCCGGTGACCGGGTTGCCGACACGGTACACTTTCTTGCCCAGCTCCATCAGGGTCTTGTCCGCGGCTTCGCGCGGCTTCGCCTTCTGCTGGCTGAAGTAGGCGGTCACGTTCCACATGTCATCGTCGGACAGCGGCGCGGCCATGCCCATCATGATGGGGTTCTTGCGGGTGCCGGCCTTGAACGCCTTGAGCTGACTGTACAGATACTTCTGGTGCTGACCGGCCAGCGTCGGGTTGGCGGCAGCCACGCTGTTGCCGTCCGCGCCGTGGCAGGCGGCACATACCTGATCGACGATCTGCTTGCCCTTGACCGGGTCGCCCTTGCCTACCGGGGCGGCGGCGGCCAGTGCACTACCGGCCAGGGTCATGGCAGCCAGCGCCAACAGCATCTTGCGTTTCATGGTCGCTCCTCAGAGAGAGATTTCGTAAATATCTGTAAAAGTGGCAATTTCAAACCTGTTATTCTATACCAACTGCTTACACCGTTACTACTATGACGATTTTCCAGAACGCGCGCTTTTATACAACCGTCAACCACCTGAAGGATTTGCCACCCACTCGCGCCGAGGTGGCCTTCGTGGGGCGCTCCAACGCCGGCAAGTCGAGCGCCATCAATACCCTGGCCAATCGTACCCGTCTGGCATTCGTTTCCAAAACCCCGGGGCGCACCCAGCACATCAATTTCTTCGACCTGGGCGAAGAGCGCTATCTCGTCGACCTGCCGGGCTACGGCTACGCCGAAGTGCCGGAGGCGGTGCGCACGCATTGGGTCGCCTTGCTGGGGCGTTACCTGCAGACCCGGCAGAACCTGGTCGGCCTGATCATGATCATGGACAGCCGTCACCCGCTGAAGGAGCTTGACTGGAAGATGCTGGAGTTCTTCCGCGAGACCGGGCGGCCGGTGCACATCCTGCTGTCGAAAAGCGACAAATTATCACGGATGGAACAGCAGAAAACCTTGGCCTCGGTCAAAAAAGCGTTGGCCGACTACCCGGCGGTGAGCATCCAGCTGTTCTCCAGCCTGAAGAAAACCGGCGGCGAGACGGTGGAAGAGGTGGTGGAGCGCTGGTTCGACGCCTACCTGGCGCAGGGCCAGGACGAGATGCCGTCGGCGTGACGGAACTTTGCCAGGGGTGGCAAGCCTAATCGGCAGGTGATCTCACCTCCCGCTTGCCTCCCTGAGCGGGTGCCTTTTGCTGACACTAAAGGCTGTTTACCCCGGCACCCAGGTGCCGGGGTTTTTTATTGCCGGCACCCGGCGGGGAACGCCAGGCAAACAAAAAGGCAGGGCGGGCGCCCTGCCTTCGGATCGGTTTCCCGTGCGGCGTCAGATACCGCCGCTGATCACCGTGCTCTCCACGTTCAGCGCTTCGGCCACGGTGCGCGCCGCCTGGCGTGACCGGAACGGTCCCAGCTGCACGGTGTAACGACCGTTGCGGTTGACGATGCCGAGCTTGGCATCGTTCTTGGCGTCCAGTTCCTTCTCGATCTTGCTCATGCGGGCCTCGGCCTGGGCCAGGCGGCTGTAGCTGCCCAGCTTCAGGTAGCTGTCGTCGCCGCTGGCCTTGAGTGCACGGCTCGGCGCGGTGGCGGCAACGCTGTCGTCGTTGCCGTCCGGCCAGACGCGTTCCACCTTGATCGGTGCGCTGCCCTGATGCACGAAGCCCAGCTTGTAGGCTGCGGCGTAGGACAGGTCCATCAGGCGCCCCCTGTGGAACGGGCCGCGATCGTTGATGCGCACGATCACCGCCTTGCCGTTTTTCAGGTTGGTGACCCGGGCGTAGCTCGGGATCGGCAGCGTCGGATGGGCCGCGGTCATGGCGTACATGTCGTAAGGCTCGCCCGACGTGGTATGGCGGCCGTGGAACTGCTTGCCGTACCAGGAGGCACGCCCCTTGGCTTCGTAGGGCTTGTCGCTGGTGTCCGGGTGGAAGCTCATGCCCAGCGCCGAGTAGGGCAGGTTGGCCGCCTTGATCAGCGGCTCGTCCTGCGGCACGGCATCGGGTACCAGAGCCAGGTTGGCCGGGATGTGGTCGGCCGGACCATCTTGTTGGAAGTACTTGCCGGTGTTGCTGGCAAGCGGCTTTTTGGTCGAGCGGATCGACGCTTGTTGACTGGTTGCGCTGGCGTTTCTGACGGTGGAGCAGGCCACCAGCGCGAGACTAATAAACACTAGCCACAGCCATCGGAATACAGGCTTCATTACACCTCCCTGTGCTGTTGGGCCAACAGGTGAACGCTCAGCTTCCTCCCGCAAAATCGTTCTGCCGCCACGCTTCGAACACCATGACGGCGACCGCGTTGGACAGGTTCATGCTGCGTGACTCGGGTTGCATTGGCAGGCGGACACGACGGTCGGCTGGAAATGAATCCAGGACTTCCTGCGGCAGGCCACGCGATTCGGGGCCGAACAACAATACATCTCCGGGTCGGAAAGCTGTCTGGTCATGCCGCGTCGCTCCCTTGGTGGTGGCCGCGAAGATTCGGCGGCCGGAGAGGGCGGTGCGGCAGGCTTCCCAGTTCTCGTGGACGACCAGGCGAGCGTACTCGTGGTAGTCGAGGCCGGCACGACGCAGCTTGGCGTCGTCCAGTGGGAAACCTAACGGTTTGACCAGGTGCAGTTCACAGCCGGTGTTGGCACATAATCGAATCACATTGCCCGTGTTGGGCGGTATTTCCGGCTGAAAGAGAACAACTGTGAACATCGTTGGCAGGCGGATTGTTCCAAGGAATCAAAAAGTTGGTCAAGTTTTTAGGCTAATTGCCCGTGCCAGCACCCAGGCCTCGACCCGTTTTGCCCCCTGTTTTTTGAGGGTGGCGGCGAGTGCGGAGAGGGTGGCGCCGGAGGTCGCCACGTCGTCGACGATGGCGATGCAAAGCCCGTCCAAGCAGCGTTTTACGCCAAATGCATGTTTCATGTTGCGGTGCCGTTCGGCACGGTCAAGCGTGGTCTGACTGCGAGTGTTGTATTTTCGCCAACACAGGTCGGCGTCAAACCGGACTTGCATTGTAGCAGCGAGTGCGTGTGCCAGCTCGTGACTTTGGTTGAAACCGCGTGCGGCAAGTCGTTCTTTTGCCAGTGGAACGGGTACGATCAGGTCGATGGCGGGGGCGGAAAGCGGGGCTTGTTCCGCCAGCAGCCGGCCCAGCGCACCGGCCATTTCCAGGCGTTTTCCGTACTTGAAGGCGTGAATCAGGCCGTCCAGGGGGTAGTCAAAACGGTAGGAAACGTGTAGCGCGTCGAAGGCAGGCGGATGGCGCTGACACGCCCCGCACAGGCTGCCGGCGGCGACTGGTTCGGCGCAGTGCGGGCAGCGTTCCGCCGGCAGGCGCGGCAGGCAGGCGTGACACGGCGGGCACAAGCCGTGGCGTGTTCCGGAAGTGCCGCATAGTAGGCAGGGTTGATTAAAAAATAATCTGTTGTCAATTAATCGGCCAAAAAGGTTTGACAGCATGGCGGCCCCGCGACAAGATGCGTTCAACAAAAATCTAGGGCGTGTCACCCATTGTTTCCCCTCCGCGTTGCTGCCGCGAAAACGGTCAGGCAAGGCGCCGGGCGAAGGCAATGGCCGCCCCCTTGCCAAGACCGGCAACGCCGCCTGACCGTTTTCGCGGCGCAACCCTTCGGGCCGAGTCTGCTTTTGCGCGCCACGGCGTTACTTGGCGCTCGTTTGGAATCACCAAACGTCGCGTGCAAAAACAGATCCCGGCGCGGGGTGGGAAACAATGGATGACACGCCTTGGTGATCTTCACCCTATGTCAGCCGCCGCCGGGCGGGAAGAGAGCGCGGTCGAGCGCGCTTCCCCGCCGGCGACGTGCCGGCGCTACGGATAGAGCCCATGCAACCGTCTACCATCGCATTCCAACGCCCAGCCACCCCGCATCCCGAGTCCGCTGCCTGGACCGTCGACGAAATCGAGGCGCTGCTGGCGCTGCCGTTCATGGAACTGGTGTTCCGTGCCGCCGAAATCCACCGCCAGTTCTTCGATCCGACCAAGGTCCAGCTCTCCACCCTGGTATCGATCAAGACCGGCGGCTGTCCCGAGGACTGCGGCTACTGCCCGCAGTCGGTGCATCACGATACCCCGGTGGAAAACCAGCCGATGATGACGGTGGACGAGGTGGTCGAGGCCGCGCGTTTGGCCAAGCAGAACGGCGCCGGCCGTTTCTGCATGGGGGCCGCCTGGCGCGGTCCGAAGGACGCCGATCTGGACAAGACGCTGGATATGGTGAAACGGGTCAAGGCGCTGGGTCTGGAGACCTGTGCCACCTTCGGTCTGTTGAAGGATGGCCAGGCGGAAAAGCTCAAGGATGCCGGCCTCGACTATTACAACCATAATCTGGACACCGCGCCGGAGAAGTACGCCGACATCATTCAGACGCGCGAGTACGAAGATCGTCTGGACACGCTGGGCAAGGTGCGCGGCGCCGGCTTGTCGGTATGCTGCGGCGGCATCGTCGGCATGAACGAGACCCGCACCGACCGCGCCGGGCTGATCGCCCAGCTGGCCAACCTCGATCCGCAGCCGGAATCGGTGCCGGTGAACAACCTGGTCAAGGTGACCGGCACGCCGCTCGACGGCGCCGAGCCGCTGGACTGGACCGAGTTCGTGCGCACCATCGCGGTGGCGCGCATCACCATGCCGAAGAGCTACGTGCGGCTGTCGGCGGGCCGGCGCGAGATGCCGGAGGCGATGCAGGCGCTGTGCTTCATGGCCGGCGCCAATTCCATCTTCTATGGTGACAAGCTGTTGACCACCGGCAACCCCGACGTCGACGCCGACCGGGCGTTGATGGAGAAGCTGGATCTGGCCCCCTTATAAGGGTCCCTTCTCCTTACAACGTTGGCCGAAGCCGTGCGGGTCGGATCCCGCCGCCTTCGGCCATGCCTTTATATGGAGTTGCCATGCAGCCACAGCAACTGTCCGCCGCCCTGGCGGAACTGGACGCCAGCCACAGCCGGCGGACCCGGCTCACGCTGGAGAGTCCGCAGGGGCCGCTGATCCATGTCGACGGGCGCGATTACCTGGCGTTCGCCAGCAACGATTACCTGGGGCTGGCCAACCACCCGGCGCTGATCGAGGCGACCCGTGAAGGTCTCGCGCGCTGGGGGCTGGGCGGCGGCGCCTCGCATCTGGTGGCCGGGCATTTCGGCGTGCACCAGCAGGCCGAGGACGAACTCGCCGCCTTTGTCGGCACCCCGGCCGCATTGCTGTTCGGCTCCGGCTATGCCGCCAACCTGGCGGTGATCACCAGCCTCATGGGGCGCGACGACGCAGTGTTCGCCGACCGCCTCAACCACGCCTCGCTGAACGATGCCTGCCTGTTGTCCCGCGCTGCCTTCAAACGTTTCCGCCACAACGATCTCGACCATCTGGAAAGCCTGCTCAAGAGCACGCCGGCCAAGAGCCGGCTGATCGCGGTCGACGCGGTGTACAGCATGGACGGCGACGAGGCGCCGCTCGCCGAGCTGCTGACGTTGGCCGAGCGCTACGACGCCTGGCTGTATCTGGACGATGCGCACGGCTTCGGTGTGTTCGGCGACGGCCGCGGCAGCATGGCGGAGCAGGGGATCGCCAGCGAGCGGGTGATCTATATGGCCACGCTGGGCAAGGCCGCCGGCGTCGCCGGCGCCTTCGTTGCCGGCTCGACCGAGCTGATCGACTGGCTGGTCAACAAGGCGCGGACCTATATCTTCACCACCGCCCAGCCGCCGGCCTTGGCCGAGGCGGTACGGGCCAGTCTGGGGCTGATTGCCGGCGAGCCGTGGCGACGCGAGCGACTCGTACAGCATATAAAAATGCTACGGCATACCCTTTCTGGTGTTAAATATCCATTACACGCTTCCCGCAGTCCGATCCAGCCGCTTATGATAGGCGGCAACGAGCAGGTCATGACATTATCCGCCCGCTTGCGCGAGGCGGGTCTGTGGGTGCCGGCGATCCGCCCGCCCACCGTGCCGGAAGGGAGCGCCCGATTGCGGATTTCGCTGTCGGCCGCGCACGAGGCCGGACAGGTGCAGCGTCTGGCTGAGGCCATCGTCGCCATGTCATGAGGTTTTAGGGGGCGCCTGCCGTGTTTTGCCGGATATCCCGGCCGATACCTACTACGATAATGACATGAATAGCACGGTAGACTATCTCTATGCGCCGCAGGCTGCCGCCGAGGCGGCCCTGGCCCTGTTAGGCGTGCACCAGCGTCCGCTGCAGGTGGCGGTCTGGGCCAAGGTCGGCACGGTGTGGCAATGCTTGGCTTGGCGCGGTGCCGTCGACGGGTTGGTGTCCCCCGATGAGCTGCAGCGGGGACGGCTGCCAGGGCCCGATGGCGGGGCCGAGCCGCTGAAGAGCGGCGGCGAGCTGTTGGGCTGGCTGATCTGGCGCGGTCCGCGCCCGGACAACTGGTCTCCCGTGGCGCTGTTGCTCACCGGCCACTTGCTGGCCGCGCGCTTGCATTCGGATCAGGCCATCTCCCGCATCACCCACGAGACCATGCTCGAGATGAGCCGGCTGGCCAGTGAATGCGCCAGTCTGGAGGCTTTCCTGCCGGGCCTGCACCGTCTCCTCGGGCGCCTGCTGGATGCCCGCAACTTCTATATTGCGCTGTTGGACGAACAGGCCAACGCGCTCAGTTTTCCGCTCTATGCCGATCTGCGCGAGCCGGCCAGCGAGTGGCCGCAGCCGGAGCAGCGCTTCCCGATGGGTGGCCAGCCGCCGTCGCTCACCGCTTATCTGATGGCCGGCGGCAAACCGCTGGTGCTGTCGCGGCGCATGCTGGAAACCCTGCAGCAGAATGGTGATCTCCAGATTCATGGGCCGGTGCCGGAGAGCTGGATGGGGGTGCCGCTGAACAATATCGCCGGCCAGCCGATTGGCGCGGCGGCGCTGCAAAGCTACCAGGCGGGACACAGCTACAGCCCGACCGAGCAGTCACTGTTCCAGTTCGTCGCGCTGCATATCGGCCACGTGCTGGCGCGCGTGATGGTGCGCAACCAGCTGGAACAGCAGGTGTGGTTGCGCACCTGCGAGCTGGAAGGAGCCAACACCCGGCTGCGCAACGAAGTCGCCGAACGCCAGCTGGCCGAGAAGCGTCAGGGCGTGCTGTTCCTGATCGCTGAGTTGTCCAATACTAGCCTGTCGCTGGAGGCCTTCCTGGGCGGTGTGCACCGCCTGCTGGGAGAGTTGCTGCCGGCGCGCAATTGCCTGGTGGCGCTGTACGACAAAGATCACGACCTGATTTCCTTCCCCTACTATCAGGACGAGCGCTGCCCGTCGCACAAGGCGCGCAAGCCCGGCAAGGGCTACATCGAGCAGGTGCTGTACAGCGGCCAGGCGCTGCAGGTGAACTCCTCGCGCGCCAGCGGCGATGACGCCACGCTGCCGCGCAGCTGGCTGGGGGTGCCGCTCTACCACGGCCACGAACTGCTCGGCGTGCTGGCGGTGCAGAGCTACGACGAACAGGTCCAGTATGGTTTCCGCGAGCAGGAGCTGCTGGAGTTCGTCGCCAACAACATCGGCGCCGCGCTGGCGCGCATCCATGCCATGGAAGCGCTGCAGGCGGCCTACCTGGAGCTGGAAGAGCGGGTGCGCGAGCGCACCAGCGAGCTCGACGCCGCCAATGCCCAGCTCGAGTTCGACAGCCTGCACGACCCGCTCACCAAGCTGCCCAACCGCACCTACTTCGCGCGCGCTCTGCGCCGCAGCTGGGAGGCCTACGTCAACGGCAGCGGCGAGCGCTTCGCGGTGCTGTTCATCGACCTCGACCGCTTCAAGCTGGTCAACGATACGCTGGGCCACCTCGCCGGCGACCACCTGCTGTTCGAGGCCGGCGCGCGCATCCGCAGCTGCCTGCGCCACAGCGATTTCGTGGCGCGGCTGGGGGGCGACGAGTTCGCCGCGCTGCTGTTCGGCATCGAGGCGCCCGGCTGCGAGCAGACCGCGCGCATGATCGTGGGCGAGTTCGATCGCCCGGTGGTGCTGATGGGGCGGGAGGTGTTCACCACCGCCAGCGTCGGCGTGGTGATCGCCGACAAGTCCTACTATCAGCGCTCGGAAGACGTGCTGCGCGACGCCGACCACGCCATGTACCGCACCAAGCAGCAGGGGCGCCACGGCTACACCCTGTTCAACCACGAGCTGCGCCTCAACCAGGCCGACCAGCTGGCGCTGGAGTCGGAGCTGCGCCGCGCGCTGGAGGTGGACGACCAGCTCACGCCGTTCTTCCAGCCCTTCATCGACGCCCGCAGCGGTGCGCTGCAGGGCTTCGAGGCCCTGGTGCGCTGGCAGCACCCGACGCGCGGCCTGATTTCCCCGGCCATCTTCCTGCCCATGGCCGAGGAGAGCGGCCTGATCATGCGTGTCGACCGCTACATGATCGAGGCCGCGGCGCGCCAGTTGCGCCAGTGGATGGACGAAGGGCGGCTGACCGACGAGGTGTCGCTGCACATCAACCTGTCTTCGGCCAACTTCCACGACCCGGAGCTCTTGAACTGGATGCAGGCGCTGATCCGGCGTTACGCGTTGCCGGCCGGCATGCTGCATCTGGAAGTGACGGAAAGCGCGCTGATCGACGTACCGGACGTGGCGGCCGAGGTGATCCAGGGGTTGCACGACATGGGCGTACGGCTGGCTCTGGACGATTTCGGCACCGGCTATTCGGCGTTGTCCTATCTGCACCGCTACCATTTCGACGTGCTCAAGATCGACCAGTCCTTCGTCGCCGACCTCGACCAGAAGCAGGAGTCGGCCGCCATCGTGCGTGCCATCCTGGCGTTGGCCGAAGCGCTCGACCTGGACGTGGTGGCCGAGGGGGTGGAAACCGGCATGCAGTTGCGCACGCTGCGCGACATGGGCTGCAGCAAGCTGCAGGGGTTCTACTTCGCCACCCCGGCACCGGCCGCGCGCATCGACTGGGACCGCCTGGCCGGCTTCGCCAGCAGCTTCCGCCAGGTCGCCTGAGCCGGGATGATGATCCGCCACGAGTGCGCTACCGTCCCTCCACCCGCCGTGCAGATGGCCGGGGCGGGACGCTGCGCCTCGGCGTGTCGAGCCAGCCATGAGCGGTGAGCAGGGACGCGTCCCCCGGCCGGAGGGCGGCTCCGGGTTTGCCACCCGCTACAACCGCTGGCGCTACAACCTGTACGCGCCGGTCTACGACGGCGTTGTCGCCGCGTTCTTCGCGCCGCGCCGGCGCCGCGCCATTGCACTGTTGGCGCCCCGCCCGGACGAGCGCATCCTGCTGCTCGGGGCCGGCACCGGGCTCGACCTCGACTACCTCCAAGGCTGTCGCCGGCTGACTGCCATCGACGTCTCCGACGGCATGCTGGCGCGGCTGCGCCGACGGGCCGCCCGGCTCGGGCTCGAGGTGGAGGCGAGCGTGATGGACGGGCAGCGGCTGGCGTTCCCTGACGCCTGCTTCGACGCCGTGATCCTGCACCTGATCCTGGCGGTGATCCCCGACCCGGTGGCCTGCCTGCGCGAAGTCGAGCGCGTGCTCAAGCCCGGCGGGCGCGCCGTGGTGTTCGACAAGTTCCTGGCCGACCGCCAGCGACCCGTCTGGTGGCGCGTGGCGGCCAACCAGCTGACCCGGATCATCGCCACCGACATCAACCGTCAGCTCGGCGTCATCGTCAATCAGACCACTTTGCACATCGAGCATGACGAATCGGCCGGGATGGGTGGTTTCTTTCGCATCGCACTCTTGCGAAAATAGCGTTTTCCCTCATCTGGCTTCGCATGAGTCTGTATATCGAATCGCTCGGACGCGGCCCGGACGTCGTCATGCTGCACGGCTGGGGCCTGCACGGCGGCGTGTTCAGCCGCGTCGCCGAGCGCCTGGCCGGGCGCTATTGCCTGCACCTGGTCGACCTTCCCGGGCACGGCGCCTCCGCCAGCCGTCATCCCTTCGACGCCGACGACATCGCCGACCTGTTGGCGGCGCAGTTCCCCTGGCCGGTGCACGTGGTCGGCTGGTCGCTCGGCGGCCTGCTGGCCCAGCACTGGGCGGCGCGCCATCCGGAGCAGGCGAAGAGCCTGGCGCTGATCGCCAGCAGCCCGCGCTTCGTCAAACAGGACGGCTGGCCGCACGCCCAGGAGAAGAAAGCCATCGAGGGCGTCGGCGCCAGCCTCGACAGCGCCTTCGAGCTGACCCTGGAGCGTTTTCTGGCGCTGCAGATGCTGGGCGCGCCGGGCGCCCGCGACACGCTCAAGGCGCTGCGCGAGGAACTGTTCGCGCACGGTCGGCCGCAGGGCCTGCTGCCGGCGCTGGAACTGCTGCTGATGGCCGACGCGCGCGCGCTGGCGCCCTCCATCCACTGCCCGGTCGGGCTGTTCTTCGGCGCCAAGGATGCCATCACCCCGATCGGTGCCGGGCGCTGGCTGGCCGAGACGCTGGCCGATGCCACCCTTTACGAATTCCCGCAGGCCTCGCACGCCCCCTTCCTGTCGCACGAGGAAGAGTTCGTGGCGCGGCTTGCCGCCCACCTGGACCAACACGCATGAGTGAAGCGTTTTATACCGACAAGTCCCGCGTGCGCGCCGCCTTCGAGCGCGCCGCGCCGAGTTACGACTCGGCCGCGGTGCTGCAGCGCGAGGTGTCGGATCGCATGGCGGCCCGCCTCGACTACATCAAGTTCAGTCCCAAGGTGATCCTCGACGCCGGCAGCGGCACCGGCTACGGTGCGGCCGAGCTGCGTCGCCGCTATCCCGAGGCGCGCGTGATCGAACTCGATCTCGCCACCACCATGCTGCAAGCCTCGCGCGAGAAGCAACAGGCGGGCGGCGGCCTGCTGGGTAAGCTGTTCAAGCGTGCCCAACCGTGGCAGTTGTGCGCCGACGTCGAATGCCTGCCGCTGGCCGACGCCAGCGTCGACATGATCTGGTCCAACCTGGCGATCCAGTGGGTCAACATTCCGGACGGCGTGTTCGCCGAATTCCAGCGCGTGCTCAAGCCGGAAGGCATGCTGATGTTCTCGACGCTGGGGCCGGACACGCTGTTCGAGCTGCGCCAGTCCTTCGCCGGCGTGGACGGCGCCACCCACGTCAACCAGTTCATCGACATGCACGATCTGGGTGACGCACTGCTCAAGAGCGGTTTCGCCGAGCCGGTGATGGACATGGACAAGATAGTGCTGACCTACCCGCGGGTACGCGACGTGATGCAGGACCTGAAGGCCATCGGCGCACACAACGCCACCGCCGGGCGCGGGCGCGGCCTGATGGGCAAGCACAGCTGGCAGAAGGTCGAGGCGGCGTACGAGCTGCGCCGCCAGGACGGCGCTTTGCCGGCCACTTACGAAGTGGTGTACGGCCATGCCTGGAAGGGTGAAACCAAGAAGAAGGCCAATCAGCTGCCGGATGGCCGCCAGGTGATCGAGTTCATGAAACCCGGCGCGCGTCCGGGCGTCAAATAGGGCGGTCTCTGAGTTCCTCGGGCCGTTCGTCAGATTGTTGGCAACCCCTCCCTCGAGCGTAGCGAGGCTCCCTTGCAGGGCAAGGGCGGGGGGATTGGGAATAGATGGGCAGGCTGTGGAATTAACTACCTATGTGGAGAGGCCCGGCTTTGCCGGGGCCTGTAAAACCGCATCAAAGTATGTTGTCAGCAGCCAGGGCGGCGTGGCCGCCCGTTTGTTTTGGATATGAGGTAAAGGATGATTGCACGTCGAACCCTGTTCCGGCTCGTGCCACTGCTGGCGCTGGTCACCTTGAGTGCCTGCTCCGTGGTGGGGCCGGCCAAGCCCGGGGTCGCCGTGCCGGCCAAGCCCCTGCCCAGGCCGAAAATCGCCCTGGCACTCGGTGGTGGCGCGGCCAAGGGCTTTGCCCATATCGGCGTGATCAAGGTGCTCGAATCGCACGGCATCGTGCCCGACATCGTCACCGGCACCAGTGCCGGGAGCGTGGTGGGCAGCCTGTACGCCGCCGGTTACAACGGCCTGCAGCTGCAGAGCATGGCGATCAAGCTGGACGAGAGCAATCTGACCGATTTCACCCTGTCCACCAGCGGTTTCATCAAGGGCGACAAGCTGGCCGCCTTCGTCAACCAGGCCGTGGGCAACCGGCCGCTGGAAAAACTGGGCAAGCCGTTCGGCGCGGTGGCCACGGAGCTCGATAGCGGCCAGCGCGTGGTGTTCCGCCAGGGCAACACCGGCCAGGCGGTGCGCGCCTCGGCCAGTATTCCCAACGTGTTCCTGCCGGCCCTGATCGCCGGCAAGCGCTACGTCGACGGCGGTCTGGTCAGCCCGGTGCCGGTCAGCGCAGCGCGCGAGATGGGGGCCGACTTCGTCATCGCGGTGGACATTTCCGCCCGGCCACGCGCCGGTTCGGCCACCGGCTTCCTGTCGATCTTCGACCAGAGCATCAACATCATGAACGTTACCGCGCTGGCCCAGGAGCTGAAGCAGGCCGACGTGGTGATCCGGCCACAGGTGCAAAACATGGGGTCGACCTCGTTCGAAGATCGCCACCAGGCGATCCTGGAGGGCGAAAAGGTGGCGTTGCAGGCCTTGCCGCTGATCCAGAAGCTGGTGCAGCAGAAGTCGGTGGCGATGGCGGCCGCCCGCTGAGGGCGGTGGGGTGGCGTACGCGGCTCGCCCGCCTGGGCAAATGGCTTCATAATGACTTCTGCATGGCCGCGGTCGCGGCCATGGGCATCACTGCCGTTCCCACGCGCCCGCCCGACGACAGGAGAATCCGATGATCACGCTCTACGGTGTCGCCCTCTCTCCGTATTACAACAAGGTAAAGATCGCCCTGATCGAAAAAGGGGTGAACTTTCGCGAGCAGCCCGCCGCGCCGACGCAGACCCCCGAGGTGCTGGCGTTGAGCCCGATGGGCAAGATTCCCTACGTCGATATCAACGGCCACGCCCTGGCCGAATCCGGCGCCATCCTGGAGTGGCTGGAAGACGCCTACCCGACCGCTGCGCTGTTGCCGCCGACGCCCAATGGCCGGGCTCACGCGCGTGAGCTGGCGCTGTTGCTGGAGCATTACGTGCTGACGCCGGCCAAGCCCTTGTTCGACCATGTGCTGTTTGGCTCCGCGCTGGGCGAGGCCGAGCGCGAGCGCGCCGGTGGCGCCATCGAGTCCGGCATTGCCGCCGTGATGCGTCGTGCGCGGCTGACCCCGTGGCTGAGCGGGGCCGAGTTCAGTCATGCCGACATCAGCGCCGCCGCGCTGCTGCCGTCGGTGTCGCTGGCGTGTCGCCGCACGCTCCAGCGTGACCCGGTGCAGGCGGTGCCGGAGCTGGCGGCCTACCTGAAGGCGCTGGCGCAGCGCCCGAGCGTGGCACGCACCTGGCAGGAGCGCGACGTCGCCGTCGCCGCGTTCCAGGACGCACGGCAGGCCGGCTGAGCCCATACCATCCCACTTCCCGCTGGGCCGCCGTGTCCGGGCGGCTCGACCCTTGGGTGGTTCGGCTTCGGCCAACCTTGGCCTGCTGAGCCGGCCTACTCGTCGCCGTGAAACAGCGCCAGCTGGCGCGGTTCGGTGTCGTCCGCGGCGAGCCGCACGCCCACCCCCAGCAATCTGACCGGTTGCGCCCCGCGGGCGTGGCCGACCTGCAGCAATGCCGCCAGCGTGTCGCGACTCAGCTGCTGGCCCGCCTGTTCCACCGTGGTCTGGCTGAAGTCGGCAAACTTGAGCTTGATGCTCAGGCCGCGGAACGCGGGCTGGCCAGCACGCTCCAGGCGGTGCGCCAGGCGCTCCAGCAGTTCCGGCAATTTGGCCAGGCAGGCATCGAGGTCGGGCAGGTCCACCGCGTAGGTTTCCTCCACGCTGATCGATTTGCGCAAACGTTCGATGCTGACCGGGCGTGGGTCGATGCCGCGTGCCAGGGCGTGCAGGCGCTCGCCGAAGCGGCCGAAGTGACGCACCAGTTCCGCCAGTTCCCAGCCGCGCACGTCTTCACAATGCCGCACCCCGAGCGCGTGCAGACGTGACGCGGTGACGGCACCGACACCGGGAATCTTCTCCACCGGCAGGGCGCGGACGAAGGCGTCGACATCCTCGGGCCGGATCACGAACTGGCCGTCCGGCTTGTTCCAGTCGCTGGCGACCTTGGCCAGGAACTTGTTGGGAGCGATGCCGGCCGAGGCGGTGATGCCGATCTCGTCACGGATGCGGCTGCGGATCGCTTCGGCCATCAGCGAGGCGCTGCCCTGGCAGTGCGGCCGGCCGCTGACGTCGAGGTAGGCCTCGTCCAGCGACAACGGTTCGATCAGTTCGGTGAAATCCTGATAGATCGCCAGGATCTGCTGGCTGGCCGTCTTGTAGCGTGCGAAGTCGGGGGGGACGATCAACAGCCGTGGGCACAGATGCAGCGCGCGTGCCGACGACATCGCCGAGTGCACGCCGTAGCGTCGCGCCAGGTAATTGCAGGTGGCGATCACGCCGCGGCTGTCGGGCTGCCCCCCCACTGCCAGCGGGATGTCGCGCCAGGCGGGCTGGTCGCGCATCTCGACTGCGGCGAAGAAGCAGTCGCAGTCGACGTGGATGATCTTGCGTTGCGGCAGGGCCATGCTGCGGCCAACCTCGCTTTCAGAGCGGCGGGGTTGGTACGGCGTCGCTGTGGCCGAGCGATTTGTCCGGGGCGACACGGTCGCGTACCCGCTGCTTCAGTTCCTTGATGTCGGGAAAGCCGCCGTCGGCCTTGCGGTCCCACAGTTGCTCGCCGTCGAGGGTGATGCGGAACACGCCGCCCGAGCCCGGTTGGAGCGCCACTTCGGCCAGTTCCTTCTCGAAGGTGGTCAGCAGTTCCTGAGCCATCCACGCGGCGCGCAGCAGCCAGCGGCAGCCGGTACAGTACTGGATGGCAAGGCGGGGGAGTTGATCCGGGGTCGTCATGGTGGGCGTATCGGGGTGATGGAATACGCCGTACAGCATAGCGGAAAGTGCTGTCTTCAAGGAGGGAAAGCCGCCGGTCCCGCGAGTCGCTTTATTGTATGACGGGCCCTTGGGGCCCGCTCCTCCATCTTAGACTTCTGTCGGGTGCAAACTTGACGCTGCGGTATATGTGGGGACCGGCGGTTTTGATTCCCTCGGCGAGTGTGCCCATTAATGGGGCATCGGTAAAGCGAAATGGCCTTTCGACATTTTTTGTTGCACTGCAATGTGTCACATAACTACAACGTTGTCGGCGTTTGCTGGCCGTTCGACACCACTACCGCGTTGTGCGACAGGTAACGGCTCATGGCGTGCTGCTCCAGCGGCTTGCTCAGGTGGAAGCCTTGCGCGTAGTCGCAGCCGATCTCGGCGAGGAAAGCCAGTTGCCGTTCGTTCTCGATGCCTTCGCCGGTGACCATGGCGCCGAGTGAATGCCCCATCGCCACGATCATGCGCACGATGGCGGCGTCCTGGTGGTTGTCCGGTACCTGGTCGAGGAACTGCTTGTCGATCTTGATCTTTTCCGCGGGGAAGCGGCGCAGGTAGCTGAACGAGGCGTAGCCGGTGCCGAAGTCGTCGATCGCTAGGCTCACCCCCAGCGCCTTGAGGCGGCGGATATTGTCTTCGATGCTGCCCGACTGGCGCAGCGCCAGGGTTTCGGTGACTTCCAGCTCCAGCGCCGAGGGGGGGAGGTGGGCGGTGGCCAGGATGCCCGCGACCAGGTCGGCGAAGTGCGGGTCTTCCAGTTGCAGCAGCGAGACGTTGACCGAGATGGTGAACTCCGGCTGCCCACCCTGCCGCCACTTGGCGGTCTGCTGACAGGCTTCGCGCAGCGCCCACTCGCCGAGCGGCACGATCACGCCGCTGTCTTCGGCCAGCGGGATGAACTCGCCGGGGGAGATGAAGCCGTGCTCGGGGTGGTGCCAGCGCAGCAGCGCCTCGGCGCCGCGCGTGCGGCGGGTTTTCAGGTCGTGGTAGGGCTGGTAGCAGAGGAACAGCTGGTGCGTGCCGATGGCCTGGCGCAGTTCGTTGATTAGCAGGTGGCGGCGGTGCCAGTCGGTGCTCATGTCTTCGTGGAAGCGCACCCAGCCACCCTGGATCGAACTGCGCGAGATTTGCATCGCCAGCTCGGCGTGTTCCAGCAGGCGCAACGGTTCCTTGCTGTCCTGCGGCGACAGCGCCAGTCCGGCACTGACGCGCACGCCGATCAGCTGGGCGTTGACGTCGAGCGGCAGGTTGAGCGTTTCGTTGATGGCGGTGACGCGGCGGTTGATGTTGCTCTCGTCCTTGCCCAGCAGGATCAGGCAGAAGCGGTTTTCCGCCACCCGTGCCACCAGTTCGCCCGGCTCGGCCAGGCGCGCCAGGCGCTCGCACAGCAGCAGGATGACCTGGTCGCCGGTGTCGTGGCCGTACAGCTCGTTGAGGTTGGGCAGGGCGTCTAGCGCCAGGATCAGGCAGCCGAACACCGGGTTCTCGCTACGATTCTGTGCCAGTTCGTCGAGCTGCATCAAGAGCCGGGCCCGGTTGGGCAAGCCGGTGAAGCGGTCGTAGTAGGCGTGGCGATGCAGTTCGCCCTCGGCCTGCAGCCGTGCGCCCGATTCCATCATCAGCGCCACCACGTCGGCGCTGGAGCAGACGAAGTTGATCTCGTCGGGGTGCCAAGTCTCGCGCTTGTTGCGGTCTTCCACGCAGATCACCCCGTAGTGGGTGCCGGCCAGCGTGACGGCCGCGTCCAGCATCGAGCAGACGGTGTGTTCCAGCAGGTAGTCGCGCATGCTGGCCAGGCGCGGATCGCTGGTGGCGTGGCTGGCACTGAGGTAGCGCTCCCGGTGCAGCGCAGAGAAATAGTCGGGATGGGCGGAGAAGTGCAGCAAGGCACCGGCGAAGTGGTGGTCGGCGTCGCGGTCGATGCCGATCAGGCACTCCAGCTCCTGGAGATCGGGTTGGTAGCGCCAGACGCTGACGCGGGAGACGTCTAGGGTGGCAGCCAGTTTCTGGCACAGCAACTTCAGGTAGGCGTCGAGCGGGTCGCTCTTGTTCTCGCGTTCGGCAACGAGTTCGCGCAGCACTTGCCCCTGGCTGATCAGGCGCGCGGTGGTGCGCTGGTGGCGCAGCGTCAGCTGGCGCGATACCCGCAGCAGCAGCAGCGCGATGGCGATCAGCACCACCAGCAACAGCAGCGCGCGCGGCAGCAGTGCCGTTTGCAGACGGTTGCCTGGCAGCTCCTGCTGCCAGGTGAGGTAAGCCAGTGTCTGCCCTTCGGGACCTTGAACCGCGAGCGCCCCGGGGGGCTTGGCGGCGGCGGAGAAGTCGACCTGCAATTGCTCCAGGCGCAGATCGCCGGCGATGTCTTCCAACTGGGCGGGGCCGATGTCCTTGGCGAACAGCAGGTAGCGCGCCGGGAGGGCGGCGTCCGGTTCCGTGGTTTCCGGCACGATGCGCTGTAGCGCCAGCATCAGCAGACGCGGTTCGGTCTGGTGGGTGAGCGGGTTGGGGGCGGTGTCGCGGAAAAACGTGGTGGGGTAACCTTCGTTGCCGAGCGGCTCGAAGCGGGCGGCCATCTGTACCAGGTGCTGCCATTGCCGGGCGCTGAACGGCAGCGCCAGGTTTGGCGTTTCCTCGATGGCGCCGTTGCGCACGGCGTACAGTGGCTTGCCCTGGGCATCGGTGATGACGCCGAGCTGGATATCGAGGGTGCGGTAGATCGATCCGGTGAGGTTGGTGCGCAGCCAGGCGATATTGAGAGAGGGGCCGCTGACCGCGTGGTACATGTCGTCCCAGGCGTTGTATTCGGTCAGGTTGTGGCCCAGCGTGTTGCGTTGTTTGAGCAGGTTGCGCTCGAGCAGTTCGCCGGTCAGCTGGAGATAGCCCCGATCGCTTTGCGCGATGGTGCTGTCCAGCAGGCGCCAGGTGCCGACCAGCCCCAGTACCATGAGCAGCGTCATGAGCAGGGTCGGGTTGCCTAAAGCGTGTGCTAGTCGCATCAGCAGGCGTCGCAGCATGAATATCCACTCTTGATGTGTAAGCACATGTGAATAATAAGACGCTTTTATTTAACAGTAAAAGCGGTTTTTACCCGATTTGGCTTCATGATCAGCGCAATGTCATTTTTTTGACACGTTGACTGTAGCAGGGCGACCCGGGAGGGGCGAGCGAAGGTGGCGGGTCGGGCCGCGGGCGATGGGGGGAGGAGGGGGGCATGTCGGGACACGGCCGGAGCGTCGGACGCCGTGCGGGCGCTGCGACGCGGTGGGATGCTGTTCAGGGGGTGGGCATCAGGCCTTCTTCGATCTTGACCTCGACCTCGATCGTGCCGGCGCGGGCGAAGCGTAGCGTCAGAGGGAAGCGTTCGCCGGCCTTGAGCGGCGCGGTGAGCCCCATCAGCATGATGTGCGTCCCGCCCGGGGCCAGCGCGATGCCACGGCCGGGGGGCAGTTCTATCCCTTCGGGCAGCGCGCGCATGCGCATGATGCCGTGATCGTTGAGGTTCTGGTGCAATTCGGCACTGGCGGCGCGCGGGGTGCTGACCGCGAGCAGGCGGTCGGCGGTCTTGCCCTGGTTGTCGAGCTTCAGGTAGACCGCACCGCTGCTCATCATGGCCGGCATGGCGCGGCTCCACGGGTGGCCGATATGCAGTGTGCCGAGCACGTAGTGGTGGGCCAGTGCCGGCAGGGCGAGCAGGCCGAGAAGGAGGGCGGTCAGGATGCGGAGGTGTTTCATGACGGGTATGGGTGCGGTCTCGAAGAACGAACCGTAGCATAGCGCCGACCGCGCGTGGCTGCGACAGATTGCCGCAGTGGCGTGCCACGTTGCGCTGGCAAGCCGGTCGCAAGCGGGTAGAATGGCGACCCCCGATATTCCCGGCTGTTTTCCATGCTGAAAGACCTGTATCTGCAGTTTCTGTTTGGCGGCCTGATCAGTCTGATCACCATTACCAACCCGCTGTCGAAGATTCCGTTGTTCATCACGTTGACGCGCGACATGAGCGACGAGGGGCGGGCGCATCAGGCGCGGCGCGCCTGCCTGTTCGCCGCCGGCATCATGCTGGTGTCGCTGCTGGCCGGCAACCTGATCCTGGCGCTGTTCGGCATTTCCTACGGCGCCCTGCGTATCGCTGGCGGTCTGGTGGTGGCGGTGCTGGGGTACCGCATGCTGTTCCTGTCGCAGGACCCGGGCATGGCGCCCAAGACCTCGGACGGCAAGGAGGATTACGCCTTCTTCCCGCTGGCCATGCCCGGCATCAGCGGGCCGGGGACCATCGCCGTGGTGATCGGCATCGCCACCGAGATCGCCGAATTGCACGGCGTGCCGGCCAAGGCGCTGGCGATGGCGATGACGGTGCTGGCCATCGTCCTGACCTGCCTCGGCACCTGGCTGGTGTTGCACTCCTCGACGCTGATCGCCGAGAAGCTGGGCCGTTCCGGGCGCGAGGTGATGACGCGGCTGATGGGCTTCTTGCTGATCTGCGTCGGCGTGCAGTTCATCGGCTCGGGGGTGCGCACCTTCCTCGCCGGCTCCTGAGCCGGGGGGCCCGG
>NZ_JBYSWM010000010.1:32594-139486 GCF_058781125.1 Pseudogulbenkiania sp. FW507-F1
CCCCCCCCGCGCCGGGCATCACGACCACCCCGTCCGCCGGCGGGGTTTTTTGTCGCCGCCCGTCGCGGTTTCGGCCTGTCGCGTTGGCGCGCTTGCCGTCATAATCGACGTATCGTTCCCGACGCCCCCGCCATGAGTCATTCCGCCGCCGAGTACGCCCGTTTTTTCCGCGCCGACGACATCGCGCCGCTGGAGTGCCTGGACGCGCGCTACGTCGAGCATGTGTTTGCACCGCATTTCCACGAGGAATACGTGGTCAACACCCTGATCCAGGGCTCCCAGCGCTATCACTACCACGGCAGCGCGCATCAGGCCGGGCGCGGTCAGCTGATCGTGATCAATCCGGGCGAGGTGCACACCGGCGAGGCGGGCGAGGAGAATGGTTGGGCCTATCGTGGTTTCTATCCGTCGGCGGCCTTCATGCGCCGGCTGGCGCAGGAAATCAGCGGCCGCGCCGATGCGGTGCCGTATTTCCGGGCCACCGTGCTGCACGACGCCGATCTGGCCGAGCGGCTCAATCAGCTGCATCTGCTGCTGAGTTCGAGCCAGGACCGGCTGCAGCGCGAGTCGGCGCTGTACGCGGTGTTCTCGACGGTGCTGCGGCGGCACATGAGCGTCGCCAGCCCGCCCTTGGCATCGCACCCGGTCGCGGTGGAGCGGGTACGGGCGCTGCTGGCCGACCGCCTGGCGGACAACCTGTCGCTGCAGCAGCTGGCGGACGCCGTCGAGCTGTCGCCCTATCATCTGAATCGTCTGTTCCGGCAGCACCTCGGCCTGCCGCCGGTGGCGTGGCGCAACCAGCTCAGGGTGGCGCGGGCGCGCACGTTGCTGGGGCGCGGCTGGCGACCGTCCGATGCCGCCGCCGAGTTGGGCTTCGCCGACCAGGCGCATCTGACGCGGGCTTTCCGCCATGCGCTGGGCGTGACCCCGGCGGCTTACCAGCGTGCCGTCGGCGCAAGATCGTTCAAGACCGGCAACGACGCCTGAGCCAGACTGGGCACGTCACCCACTTTTCTCGCGGCCCCCTCCGATGAAACCTTTCGCTCTGCTCCTGGCCGGCGCCCGCGACAGCCTGCCGATGCTGGTCGGCGCCGCGCCGTTCGGCGTCATCTTCGGCACGCTGGCGGTCGGTGCCGGGCTGTCGGCCGGCGCCACGCTGGCGATGTCGGCCTTCGTCTTCGCCGGCTCCTCGCAGTTCGTCGCGGTCAGCCTGATCGGCGCCGGCGCGGCGCTGCCGGTGATCTGGCTCACCACCTTCGTCGTCAACCTGCGCCACGCGCTGTACAGCGCCACGCTGCTGCCCTACGCGCGCGACTGGAGCGCCCGCTGGCGCTGGCCGCTGGCGTTCTGGCTCACCGACGAGACCTTTGCCGTGGTGGAACACCGCTTCCGTTCGCAGGGGGCGGCGGGCGGGCAGTGGTACCAGCTCGGCTCCTCGCTGGCGATGTACCTCAACTGGTTCCTGTGGAGCGTGGTGGGGGTGTGGCTCGGCAAGGCGGTGCCGGGTCTGGCCGGCTGGGGGCTGGACTTCGCCATGGTGGCGACCTTTACCGCCATCGTCGCGCCGCAGCTGAAAAAGCGCCCGGCGCTGGCGGCGGCAGCGGCGGCTGGCGCGGTGGCGCTGCTGGCGCGCGGCCTGCCCTACAAGCTCGACCTGATGCTGGCGGCGCTGGTCGGCGTGCTGGCCGGGGTGGCGTGTGAAAGGTTGGCCGAAAGGAGGGCGGCAGCATGACGATCTGGCTGACGATTGCCGGCATGGCGCTGCTGACGGTGCTGATCCGCGCCAGTTTCCTGGTGTTCGGCCAACGTTTGAGCTTTCCGGCCTGGCTCAACCGCGCGCTGCACTATGTGCCGGCGGCGGTGTTGACCGCACTGGTGGTGCCGATGGCGCTGGCGCCGCAGGGCACGCTCGACCTGTCGCCGGCCAATCCCTACCTGGTCGGCACGCTGGTGGCCGGCGCGGTGGCCTTACTGACGCGGCGCACGCTGCTCGCCATCGTGGTCAGCTTCGCGCTGTACGGCGCGCTGCGCTGGCTGGGCTGAGGGCTCGACGCTCGCCGCCGTACGCGGCCTCCCCGCTGGGGAGGCCGCTTTGCTTTGCCTCCCGCGCCGGGAGGGTCGCCTCATTCGATTCCGTGATGAGCAATGGAAAAATTCTAACTTGATGGAATATCACGGGCGCGGCTACCCTGTTCGATCGTCCCGCCTTGAACCGGCGGGGGCATGGCGAGGAGGCGAGCAAGGCGGGGTCGGCCGTGACCGGGATGCCGAGTTGGTCGGGGCGCGCGGGATGGACTGGTCCAAGCTCTCTACGGGGCAACGAGGAAGACGGGCATGAGCAAACTACTGACTTTTTTCACCGAGCGGGTGCACAGCCTGTATTTCAGCGGCTTCCCGATTCATCTCTCCGAACAGGGCGAGTTTTTCGGCACCTTCATCAAGCACCGCCTGGCAAGCCGCTTCCAGCCGCAGGAGGATGGCAGCGCCGTGGCCATGACGCAGTGCCTGAGCCCGGCCGGGCACACCATCGAGATCGAGCGCTTGCTGGGCCTGTGCCAGGCCAGCCAGTCGTCGCTGGTACTGGACCGTTTCGTGCGCGTTATCCACCTGCTCAATTACCTGCGGCTGGATTGTCCATGGCACACGCTGTACCTGCCGGTGTCGCTGACCCTGGTGGCCGGGGTGGAAGCCGAGCACGGCAAGGTGTTCCGCGACATCCTCAACCGTCTTGGGCTGGAACAGCGTTTCGGCATCCTGCTGCCGGAGGCGTTGCGCCAGCAGCCGGAGCGACTGGCGGCCATTGGCGGCAACTACCGTCGTCACGGCTTCGCCACGGCGCTGGCCGGCGTGGATGGTCAACTACTGCCGCTGGAGGGCTGAGGCGGCACCAGATTGCTGACAAATCCTCTCTTACGTAGCAAGGCTCCCTGGCAGGGCAAGGGCGGGTCGCGTGCGAATCCATCGCTGGGCCAATCTCTGCGTGCAAATCTTCGATTTGCTCAGCGATGGATTGGCACGCAGGGATGCGCTCAGCGGAGGATGGGGAATGAATGGTTAGGCTGCGGAATCAAATACCTGGGTGGAGAGGCCCGGCTTAGCCGGGTCCTGTAAAAACCTCCCAGCACACGTTGCCGGCAGCCTAGCGCCGCGTGTTGCCGATGCTCATCAGCATGCCGAGCCCCAGCATCAGCGTCAGGGTGGCGGTGCCGCCGTAGGAAACCAGCGGCAGCGGGACGCCGACCACCGGCAGGATGCCGGCCACCATGCCCATGTTGACGAAGGCGTAGACGAAGAACGACATGGTGATGGTGCCGCCCATCAGGCGGCCGTACAGGGTCTGGGCGCGCGCCGTGATCATCAGGCCGCGGCTGACGATCAGCAGGTAGAGCACCACCAGGATGACGTTGCCGATCAGACCGAACTCCTCCGAGTACACCGCGAAGATGAAGTCGGTGGTGCGCTCCGGGATGTAGTCGAGGTGGGTCTGGGTGCCGTTGAGCCAGCCCTTGCCGAACGGCCCGCCCGAGCCGATGGCGATCATCGACTGGATGATGTGGTAGCCGGCGCCGAGTGGGTCTTCCATCGGGTCGATCAGGGTCAGCACGCGCTTCTTCTGGTAGTCGTGCATCAGGTTCCACACCACCGGCAGGCTGGCGGCAAACGCCACCGCGCCGCCGATCAGCACCTTCCACGACAATCCGGCGAAGTACAGCACGAAGAAGCCGGCCGCCATGATCAGCGTGGCAGTGCCGAGGTCGGGCTGCTTGAGCACCAGTCCGCCGGGAATCACGATCAGCACCATGGCGGCTAGGTAATGCCACCAGCGCAGGCTCAGCTCGAAACGCTGGAAGAACCACGCCACCATCATCGGCAGCGCGATCTTCATGATCTCCGATGGCTGGATGCGGGTGATGCCGAGTTCCAGCCAGCGCGTCGAGCCGTTCACCGTCACCCCCTTGAAATGCACCGCCAGCAGCAGCAGCACCCCGAGCGCGTACAGCGGTGGTGCGAAGTTCATGATCGACTGCGGACGCATGCGCGCCGCGCCCCACATCACCACCAGGCCCAGCACGGTGTAGACCAGCTTGTTGTCGATCTTGTCGAAGCTCTGGTTCGAGGCCGAGTACAGCACCAGCATGCTGAGCACGAACACCAGGCCGAGGAACAGCATCAGCCAGCCGTCCAGCGGTTCGCGCACGAACTGCCAGATTCGTTTAAGGAGCGGGGTTTGCATCGTGGCCCTCCTGCTCTTCGGCGGCGCGCTCGGCTTGGGCCCGGGCAATCTCCGCCGCGCTGCGGGTTTCCGTCTTCACCGTCTGCAGCTGGCCGGACAGGTCGGCCGGCACCTTGCCGGTGAGGTAAAAATCGGTCAGGGCGCGCGCGATCGGGGCCGCCGCGGCAGCACCGAAACCGGCGTTCTCGACGATCACCGCCAACGCGATCTTGGGCGCCTCGACCGGGGCAAAGGCGACGAACCAGGAGTGGTCGCGGTAGCGTTCGGCCAGCGCGCCGGCGTTGTACTTGGCGCCCTGCTTGATCTGCACCACCTGCGCCGTGCCGGTCTTGCCGGCCATGGTGTAGGGCAGGTTGACGCCGATGCGCGCCGCGGTGCCGCCGGGCTGCAGCACGGCCTGCATGCCGCGCTTCACGTACTCGAAATGGGCCGGCTTGAACGCCAGGCGCCGCACCGGGTTGGTATTGATCGGGGTGGCCTTGGCGTGCCGATCGTCCACCACCTGCTGCACCAGGTGCGGCTTGAACATCGCGCCGTCGTTGGCCAGGGTGGCGACGCCGTTGGCCATCTGCAGCGGGGTGTAGGCGTTGAAGCCCTGGCCGATGCCGATGCTGACCACGTCGGCGGGATACCAGCGCCCCACCTCCGGGCGGTACTTGGCGAAGCGCTTGGCCTTCCATTCCTTGGAGGGCAGCACCCCGGCGGCCTCGCCGTCGAGGTCGATGCCGGTCTTGCTACCCAGTCCGAACTGCGCCACCACCGGATGGATGCGGTCGATTCCCATATCCCACGCCAGCTTGTAGAAGAAGGTGTCGCTCGATACCTGGATCGCCTTGGCCAGGTTGACCATGCCGTTGCCGGAGGGTTTGGAGTCGCGGAACTGGTGGCTGCTGCCGGGCAGGGTGAAGTAGCCCGGCGCCGGGCGGATGTCGTTGGGGCCGATGGCGCCGGTCTCCAGCGCCGCCATCGCCATGAACGGCTTGAAGGTGGAGCCGGGCGGGTACAGGCCGCGCAGCGCGCGGTTGACCAGCGGCTTCTCCCAGTCTTCGTTCAGCTCCTTCCAGGTCTGGCTGTCGATGCCGTCGATGAACAGCGAAGGGTCGAAGCCGGGCTTGGACAGGAAGGCCAGCACGCCGCCGTCGCGCGGGTCGATCGCCACCAGCGCGCCGCGGCGCTTGCCGAACAGCTTGTCGGCGAGCTCCTGCAGGCGGATGTCGAGCGCCAGGTGCAGGCTCTGGCCGTTGATCGGCGGGGTGCGGCGCAGGGTGCGGATGGCGCGCCCGCCGGCGTCGGTTTCCATTTCCTCGAAGCCGACGGTGCCGTGCAGCTGGGTCTCGTAGGTGTATTCCAACCCGGTCTTGCCGATATAGGTGGTGCCGCGGTAGTTGGTGGTCTGGTCATCCTCTTCCAGCCGCTCCACGTCCTTGGTGTTGATGCGGCCGATATAGCCCAGCACGTGGCTGGTCAGCTCCTTGAACGGATAGTCGCGGAACAGCCGCGCCTTGACCTCCACCCCGGGGAAGCGCCAGGCGTGCGCCGCCATGCGGGCGGCCTCCTCCTCGCTCAACTTGGCCTTGAGCGGGATCGCCTCGAAGTTGCGCGATTCCGCGCGCAGCTTCTTGAACAGCTTGAGGTCGCGCGGGGTAACGTTGACCAGCTTGGAGAGCTCGGCCACGGTGGCATCGAGGTCGGCCATCTTGCTCGGGGTGAGTTCCAGCGTATAGGCCGAGTAGTTCTGCGCCAGGATCACGCCATTGCGGTCGACGATGAGGCCGCGGTTGGGCAGGATCGGCACCAGCGAGATGCGGTTGTTCTGGGCCAGCGTCGAGAAATGTTCGTGCTGCATCACCTGCAGCCAGACGAAGCGGCTGACCAGGAGCAGGAACAGCAGCACCATGATGGCGTAGGCCACCACCAGGCGCAGCTGGAACTGGCCTTCTTCCGCCTGGGTGTTCTTGAAACGGGTGGGACGGGACATGCCGGGCGCTACCACTAGACCGAATGCTGCCGGTACGGCAGCAACAGCAGCTTGGTCAGCAGCGGCCACAGCAGCGCGCCGACCAGCGGCGGCAGGAAATAGCTCCAGCCGACGAAGGCGGCACCGGTGATCATGCGCGCCACCACCATGATGGCCTGGTTGGCCAGCATCAGCGCGAGCACGGCCAGCGCCTGCTGGCCGAGGTTGAACATCACCAGCTGCCGCTGCTGGCGCAAGGCCAGGTAGCTGGTGATCGAATAGGCCAGCGCATGTTGGCCGAACAACCCGGCGGTGGCGGCATCCGCCACCAGCCCCAGCAGGAAGGCGCTGCCGATATTGACGCGGCGCGGCTGGTTGATCACCCAGTACAGCAGCAGCAGCCCGATCAGGTCGGGTAGCCAGCGCGTGGAGCCCGCCGGCAGCGGGATCAGTTCGACCAGCACGGCGATGACGAAGGTCAGGAAGATGAAGCGGCGCTTGACCGGCTTCAGCAGTTCTTTGGGGCGCTCAAACGGCATGGTTACTCCGTGCGGCGGGGCGGGGCAGCGTCAGGTGGCGGGGGTGGCGCGGCCGGCACGTGCTGCTTCGGGTTCAGCACCAGCACGAAACGACTCTCCTGCACCCCGGCCACCACGCTGGTGGACAGCCGGGCGAAGGCGGCGCCGGTGTTGCGCTCGATCTTGCCGACGCGCGCCACCGGCAGCCCGGCCGGGTACAGGTCGTCGATGCCCGAGGTCACCAGCAAGTCCTTCTCCTGTACGTCGGCGTGGTTCGGCAGGTAACGCACTTCGACGCCACCGCCGTAGCCGTACAGGATGGCGCGCGCGCCGGTGCGCTCGATCATCACCGGCACCATGTGGTTCTTGTCGATGATCAGCGTCACCTCGGCGGTCAGCGGCTGCACCCGCGTCACCTGGCCGATCAGCCCTTGGCTGTCGATCACCGGCTGGCCCGGACTGATTTGGGCGTCCGCGCCCTTGTCGATGATCAGCTTGTAGGAAAACGGATCGCGCCCGGTATAGAGCACCTCGGCCAGCTGGCCGCCCTCGGCGCGCGACGACTTGAGTTCGTTGAGCTGGCGCAGTTCGCGGTATTCGCGTTCCACGGTGGCGAGCCGTGCGAGCTGCGCCGACATCTGCAGGCGCTGGCTCTTCAGCGCGTCGTTCTCGGCCTTCAGCTCCGCCTGCGCGGTGAAGAAGTCGATGACGTGGCGCGCGCCGGCAAACGGCACGTTGACCGCGCGCTGTACCGGGTACAGCGCCACCGAGAGCGCTTCGCGCACGTGCTCCATCAGGCCGTAGCGGCTGTCGCCGATCAACAGCGCGATCGACAGCAGCACGCACAACGCGAGACGCACCGCCGGGTGCGGGCCCTGGCGGATGAAGCTGGGATTGTTGGCAAAGTCCATCTGGCAGGACGTCCGGCCGGTTCAGGCCGGACGCGAATCCGGTTCAGGGTACGTTGGTGAAGATGGTGCCGATCTTGTCCATCTTTTCCAGCGCCTTGCCCGAGCCGCGCACCACGCAGGTCAGCGGCTCTTCGGCGACGATCACTGGCAGACCGGTTTCCTCGGCCAGCAGGCGGTCGATGTCCTTCAGCAGCGCGCCGCCGCCGGTCAGCACCATGCCCTTGTCGGCGATGTCGGCGCCCAGTTCCGGCGGTGTCTGCTCCAGCGCGATCTTCACCGCGGAGACGATCTGGTTCAACGGCTCGGTGAGCGCCTCGAGGATCTCGTTGGACGACACGGTGAAGGCGCGCGGGATGCCCTCGGCCAGGTTGCGGCCCTTGACTTCCATTTCCTTCACTTCGGCGCCCGGGAAGGCCGAGCCGATGGTCTTCTTGATTTCTTCGGCGGTGGTCTCGCCGATCAGCATGCCGTAGTTGCGGCGGATGTAATTGATGATGGCCTCGTCGAACTTGTCGCCGCCGACACGCACCGAGTTGGAGTACACCACGCCACCCAGCGAGATCACGCCCACTTCGGTGGTGCCGCCGCCGATGTCCACCACCATCGAGCCGGTCGGCTCTTCCACCGGCAGGCCGGCACCGATCGCGGCGGCCATCGGCTCCTCGATCAGCTCGACGCGGCGCGCGCCGGCGGCCAGCGCCGAGTCCTTGATGGCGCGGCGCTCGACCTGGGTCGAACCGCACGGCACGCAGATCACGATGCGCGGGCTGGCGGAGAAGAAGCGGCTCGGCGTCACCTTCTTGATGAACTGCTTGAGCATCTGCTCGGTCACGGTGAAGTCGGCGATTACGCCATCCTTCATCGGGCGGATCGCCTGGATCGAGCCCGGGGTGCGGCCCAACATGCGCTTGGCTTCCAGACCGACGGCCAGGATCGACTTCTTGTTGGTCGGGAAGTCGCTGTGAATCGCCACCACCGACGGTTCATCCAGCACGATGCCCTTGCTGCGCATGTAGATCAGGGTGTTGGCGGTGCCGAGGTCGATGGCGAGGTCGTTCGAGAAGTATCCGGTGAGGGAACGAAACATGGGGTGGTCCTGGTTCAGTGTTCGTGTTGTCGGGACGAGCCCGCAATGGCGCTAATGGTCGTGGTCTAGCGGCTTCCCCTGGTCGCCGGAAGGACGGCATGAACCGTCAAATGACCCCCGGCGGAACAGTGTGGCGAAGCGTCGAATCTTGGGTGAATCAAACAGTCTATGATACCCTATCAGCCTTGAATTATTAAAGGTTTTAACGAGGACACCATGTCGCTGACGCATCAGGATGTCGCGCGGATCGCCAAGCTGGCCCGCATCGCCGTAACCGACGAAGAAATCGTGGCGGTGGGCGCTCAACTCAACAATATTTTCGGCCTGATCGAGCAGATGCAGGCCGTCGATACCGATGGCATCGAACCGATGGCCCATCCGCAGGACGTGAGCCTGCGCCTGCGCGATGACGTGGTGACCGAATCGGACCGCCGCGCCGCCTTCCAGGCCATCGCCCCGCAGGTCGAGAACGGCCTGTTCCTCGTCCCCAAAGTCATCGAATAACCAGAGATTGATTCCGGCACGGTTGGTTCCCGGCGCGCGCGCGTTTCGGCCAACCTGCCGAGCTTATCGAGATTTTACGACACCATGATTAACGCCACCCTCAAGGCGCTGTCGCAGCAACTGGCGGCAAAAGCCGTGTCCAGCGAGGAACTCGCCGGGCTCTACCTCGACCGCATCGCGGCGCTCAACCCGACGCTCAACGCCTTCATCAGCGTCGACCGCGACAAGACCCTGGCCGAAGCGCGCGCCGCCGACGCCCTGCGCGCCGCCGGCCAGGCCGGCCCGCTCGCCGGTGTGCCGATCGCGCACAAGGACATTTTCTGCCAGCAGGGCTGGAAGACCAGCTGCGGCTCGAAGATGCTCGACAACTTCGTCTCGCCCTACGACGCCCACGTCATCGAGCAGTGCCGCGCCGCCGGCCTGGTGACGCTCGGCCGCACCAATATGGACGAGTTCGCCATGGGCTCGTCCAACGAGAACAGCTTCTACGGCCCGGTGAAGAATCCGTGGGACCTGGCGGCGATTCCCGGCGGCTCGTCCGGCGGCTCCGCCGCGGCAGTGGCGGCGCGCCTCGCCCCGATCGCCACCGGCACCGATACCGGCGGTTCGATCCGCCAGCCGGCCTCGCATTGCGGCGTGACTGGCATCAAGCCGACCTACGGCGTGGTGTCGCGCTACGGCATGGTGGCCTACGCCTCCTCGCTCGACCAGGGCGGCCCGCTGGCGCAGACCGCCGAGGACTGCGCGCTGCTGCTCAACGTCATGGCCGGTTTCGACCAGCGCGATTCGACCAGCCTCGAGCGCGCCAAGGAAGACTACAGCCGTGACCTGAATGCGCCGCTGAACGGCCTGAAGATCGGCCTGCCGCGCGAATACTTCGCCGAGGGCCTGTCCGCCGACGTCGCCAGCGTGGTCGATGGCGCCATCGCCGAACTGAAGAAACTGGGCGCCGAGGTGGTCGAGATCAGCCTGCCCAACACCCGGCTCTCCATTCCGGCCTACTACGTGATCGCCCCGGCCGAGGCCTCGACCAACCTCAGCCGCTACGACGGCGTGCGCTACGGCCACCGTGCCGCCGAGTACAAGGACCTGGTCGACATGTACGAGAAGACCCGTGCGGAGGGCTTCGGCGCCGAGGTCAAGCGCCGTATCATGGTCGGCACCTATGTGCTGTCGCACGGCTACTACGACGCCTACTACCTCAAGGCGCAGAAGATCCGCCGCCTGATCGCCAACGATTTCAAGGCCGCGTTCGAGCAATGCGACGTGATCCTTGGACCGGTGGCGCCGACCGCGGCGTTCAATATCGGCGAGAAGTCGGACGACCCGGTGCAGATGTACCTGTCGGACATCTACACGCTGTCGGTCAACCTGGCCGGCCTGCCCGGCATGAGCGTGCCGGCCGGTTTCGCCGCCAACGGCCGCCCGGTGGGGCTGCAGATCATCGGCAACTACTTCGGCGAAGCCAAGATGCTGAACGTGGCGCACCAGTTCCAGCAGGCCACCGACTGGCACCAGAAGGCGCCGGCCCTGTAAGCCTGCGGCTGCACAACCCGAATACGGCGTTGGGCGCGCCGGCCGTACCAGTACGTACTGTCTGCGCGCGCCCGCCTTGTCTTCGGGCCGTTCGCACGCAGGCTGGAAGTTTACGTTTTCGAAGGGCGGTGCTTTGCTCCGTTCTTTCATGTAGAAGGATTTTCCGACCATGAAATGGGAAGTCGTCATCGGCATTGAGGTGCACGTGCAGCTCAATACCGCATCGAAAATTTTCTCCGGCGCCTCCACCGCCTTCGGCGCCGCACCCAACACTCAGGCCTCGGCGGTCGAGCTGGCCTTCCCTGGCGTGCTGCCGGTGTTGAACCGCGCGGTAGTGGATAAGGCCATCCGCCTCGGTCTGGCGCTCGACGCCACGATCAACCAGAAGAGCGTGTTCGCGCGCAAGAACTACTTCTATCCCGACCTCCCCAAGGGCTACCAGATCAGCCAGATGGAGCTGCCAATCGTCGAGCACGGCAAGCTCAAGATCCTGGTCGGCGAAGAGGAGAAGGTGATCGGCGTCACGCGCGCCCACATGGAAGAGGATGCTGGCAAGAGCCTGCACGAAGACTTCCAGGGCCTGTCGGGCATCGACCTCAACCGCGCCGGCACGCCGCTCTTGGAAGTGGTGTCCGAGCCCGACATGCGCTCGGTGGATGAGGCGCTGGCCTACGTAAAGGCGCTGTACACGCTGGTGACCTGGTTGGGCATCTGTGACGGCAACATGCAGGAAGGCAGCTTCCGCATGGACGTCAACGTGTCGGTACGCCCGGAGGGCCAGAAGGAATTCGGCACCCGTCGCGAGATCAAGAACCTCAACTCGTTCCGCTTCCTCGAGCAGGCCGCCAAGTACGAGATCCAGTGGCAGATCGACACGCTGGAAGACGGCGGCAAGATCCAGCAGGCCACCGTGCTGTTCGACCCGGATAGCGGCGAGACGCGCATGATGCGCAGCAAGGAAGACGCGCACGACTACCGCTACTTCCCCGATCCGGACCTGCTGCCGGTGCGTATCGACAGCGCCCAGATCGAGGCCATCCGCGCCGAGATGCCGGAGCTGCCTGACGCGATGCAGGCCCGTTTCGTCGCCGAGTTCGGCGTATCCGGCTACGACGCCGGGCTTCTGACCGGCTCGCGCGCCTTGGCGACATATTTCGAGACCGTGGCCAAGGTTTCCGGCCAGGGCAAACTCGCCGCCAACTGGGTCAACGGCGAGATCGCCGCGCGCTTGAACCGCGACGGCAAGGAGATCGGCGACTGCCCGATCGCCGCCGAACGGTTGTCCGGGCTGATTGCGCGCATCGCTGACGGCACGCTGTCGTCCAAGCTCGCCAAGCAGGTGTTCGAGGCGATGTGGGACAGCGAACTGTCCGCCGATGCCATCATCGAGCGCGATGGCCTGAAGCAGGTGTCCGACGTCGGCGCCATCGAGAAGATGGTCGACGAGGCTATCGCCGCCAACCCCAAGGCGGTGGAAGAGTTCCGCGCCGGCAAGGAAAAGGCGCTCAACGCGCTGGCCGGCCAGGTGATGAAGGCCTCCAAGGGCAAGGCCAACCCGGCCCAGGTACAGGAAATCCTCAAGCATAAGCTGGCCTGACGGCCGGTGCGGCAGAGGCCGGGCCCCGACCCGGCGACAGGCGGCATGCCACGGCATGTCGCCTGTATTTTTTTGGCCGTTCTGCGCTGTTGTATTCCCCCTTTTCACAGCCTACTTTCAACGCTTTTTTTAAGCTGCTGATTTAATAGGATTAATCTCGGCATGGTCTTTCTAAGCCCTTGTCTTAAAAGGAGGTTGTGTTCCGGCTCAGGTTGACCCTATGACGCTTCTTTCTTATAGTGGCGAAAAGTGGGGTGAAGTGGGTAAAAGTGGGGTGTGATCTCCAAACCAGAGGCTTAATGTCCGAATCATGATTGGTGGCGTCAACGTCGTGTCTCTCGATAGCAAGGGGCGTCTGGCCATTCCGGCCCGGCACCGCGAGACGCTGCTGTCCACGTTCGGCTCCAAGCTGGTGGTGACGCTGGAGGCGCGCGATCACCTGCTGCTCTACCCCGAGCCCAATTGGCGCCCGGTCGAGGCCCGGCTCCTGGCGCTGCCCTCCGGCAATCCCATGCTCAAACGCTACCAGAAGCTGGTGCTGGGCCATGCCGAACTGCTCGACATGGACAGTGCCGGCCGCATTCTGCTGTCGCCGCGCCTGCGTGGTCTGGTCAACCTCGACAAGGACGTCGCGCTGGTGGGCATGGGCAACCGTTTCGAACTGTGGGATGCCGCCGACTGGGATGCCCAGACCAGCGACGCCCTGGACATCGACCCCGCCGAACTGTCTCAGCATCTCGGAGATTTCACGTTGTGAGTGCCCCCGTTTTTTCGCACCTTACGGTGCTGCTTAGCGAAGCTGTAGCCGCGCTCGCCGTTCGTCCGGACGGCGTGTACGTCGACTGCACCTTCGGCCGCGGTGGGCACAGCCGCCTCATCCTGTCGCAACTGGGCCCGGCCGGCAGGCTGGTCGCCTTCGACAAGGATCCCGAGGCGATTGCCGCCGGTGAGCGTCTGGCCGCGGAAGACCCGCGTTTCACGCTGGTGCACGAAGGTTTCGAAACACTCGCGCGCGAGCTCGACCGGCTCGGCATCGCCCGTGTCGACGGCGTGCTGATGGATCTGGGCGTGTCGTCGCCGCAGATCGACGACGCCCGGCGCGGCTTCAGCTTCCGTTTCGACGCGCCGCTCGACATGCGCATGGATACCAGCCGCGGCCTGACCGCGGCGGAATGGCTGGCCACGGCCGCCGAAGAAGACATCAGGGAGGTCATCAAGACTTATGGTGAAGAGCGGTTTGCTCGCAAGATCGCAGCAGCCATTGTTGCGCAACGGGAGCTCGCTCCCCTCGAAACCACGCGTCAGCTCGCCCAGCTCGTTGGGCAGAACGTCCGTACTCGCGAACCGGGTCAAGACCCCGCGACGCGCACGTTCCAGGCCATCCGCATCTACATCAACCGTGAACTGGAAGAGCTGAAAGCCGTGCTGCCGCAAGCGGCGCAAAGGTTGGCCGAAGGCGGCCGCCTGGCCGTGATCAGCTTCCATTCGCTGGAAGACCGCATCGTCAAGAACTTCATGCGCGATGCCAGCAGCGACGCCAAGCTGCCCTCCTGGGTCATGGTGCGCAGCGCCGACCTGCCCGAGCCGCCGCTACGCACCGTCGGCAAGCCGGTGCGCGCCAGTGACGACGAGGTGAAGGGCAACCCGCGTTCGCGCAGTGCCATCATGCGCATCGCCGAGCGCACCGCCGGTGCCTGGCGCGAGGAGGCGGTGTGAACAAGCTCAATGCCATTTTGCTGGCCATCTTGGTGCTGTGCGCGTGGTCCGTGGTGACCTCGCAGCACGTGTCGCGCCAGCTCTACAGCAATCTGGAACGCGAGCAGAAGTCGGCCCAGCAGCTGCAGGTCGAGTACGGCCAGCTGCTGTTGGAGCAGAGCACCTGGGGCGCGCATGCGCTGATTGAAAAGACCGCCGCCTTGCGGCTCGGCATGAAGACGCCCGAGCAACGCCAGGTCCAGGTAGTCGCCCCCTCGGGAGGGACCTGATGCGCGTCTACTCAATGAATACGCGTTCCCCCAAAGCCAGCCCCGCCCTGCGTATGACGCCAGGGCGTGTGCGTTTGGTGCTGCTGGCTCTGGCGCTGCTGTTCCTGGCCCTGATCGGGCGCGCCCTCTACCTGCAGGTGGCGCAGCAGGATTTCCTGCAGAACCAGGGCGAGGCCCGGTTCCGCCGCGCCCTGGTGCTGGAGGCCAACCGTGGCGTGATCACCGATCGCAACGGCGAGCCGCTGGCGATCAGCTCGCCGGTGCAGACCATCTGGGCCAGTCCCGCCAGCATGGAGCCGGTGCCGCCGGCCAAGCTGCGCGAGCTGGCGCGGCTGCTGGAGCTCGGCCCGGCCGAACTGGATGCCAAGCTGTCCGATCGCAAGCGCGAATTCGTCTACCTCAAGCGCCAGATCAGTCCGGAGCTGGCCGACAAGGTGATGGCGCTGGGCATTCCCGGCATCGCCAAACAGCAGGAATTCCGCCGTTTCTACCCGGCCGGCGAAAGCATGGCGCAGCTGATCGGCTTCACCGGCGTCGATGGCCGCGGCCAGGAAGGCCTGGAACTGGCGCGCGAGAAGATGCTGGCCGGCAAGAATGGCCGGCGCGTGGTGCTGAAGGACCGGCGCGGCCACATCATCGAAGACGTGGCGGCCATCGAATACCCGAAAGACGGCCAGACGCTGAATCTCGCGATCGACCAGCGCATTCAGTATCTGGCCTACCGCGAACTGGCGGCGGCCGTGGAGGTCAATAAGGCCAAGGCTGGCAGCATCGTGGTATTGGATGGCAAGAGCGGCGAGCTGCTGGCGCTGGCCAACGTACCGTCGTTCAACCCCAACAGCCGCAAGGAGCTGGACCCGGAACGCCGCCGCAACCGCGCCGTGATCGACATGTTCGAACCGGGTTCGACCATGAAGCCGTTCCCGATCGC
The DNA here is from genome assembly GCF_058781125.1 of Pseudogulbenkiania sp. FW507-F1. NCBI lineage: Bacteria > Pseudomonadati > Pseudomonadota > Betaproteobacteria > Neisseriales > Chromobacteriaceae > Pseudogulbenkiania > Pseudogulbenkiania sp. FW507-F1. Next base: position 47,855 of record NZ_JBYSWM010000010.1, read on the forward strand.
GATGGCGCTCAACGCCGGCAAGGTCAATCCGAACATGGTGTTCGACACCAACCCGTACTCGATCGGCCCGGCGCGGGTACGCGACTCGCACCCGAAGCCGTCGATGACGCTGACCGAGGTGATCCAGAAGTCGTCCAACGTCGGTGCCTCCAAGGTGGCGCTGCTGTTCTCGCCGGAGCAGATGTGGACGTTCTACGACGAGGTCGGTTTCGGCCGCAGCGTGCACGCCGGTTTCCCGGGTGAAATCGCCGGCCGCCTGCGCCACTGGCAGAGCTGGCGCCCGATCGAGCAGGCCACCATGTCGTTCGGCTACGGTGTGTCGGTGAGCCTGCTGCAGCTGGCGCGTGCCTACACCATCTTCACCAACAACGGCTCCTTGCTGCCGGTGTCGCTGACCCGGCTGAGCTCGCCGTTGCCGGCCAAGCCGATCATTTCCCCGGACGCGGCGCGCAAGATGCGCGAAATGCTGATGACGGTGACCCAGGCCGGGGGCACCGGGACGCGGGCCCAGGTGCTGGGCTACAACGTCGGCGGCAAGAGCGGTACCGCGCGCAAGCTGGTCAACGGCGGCTACCAGGCCGACAAGCACCGCGGCCTGTTCATCGGCTTCGCGCCGGCGACCAATCCGCGCCTGATCGTGGCGGTGATGATCGACGAACCCGGCGCCGGCAGTTACTACGGCGGCTCGGTGGCCGGTCCGGCCTTCTCCAACACCATGGCCGGGGCGTTGCGCATCATGGGGGTCGAGCCCGACGCTCCCTCCAACAATTCATTGCTTCCGGTCAATCAGGTACCGGAGATACGAGAAGATACATGAAGAGTCTGTTGACCCCGCTGCCGGACTGGGATCCGGCCGAGCTCGATACCCTGGGGCTGCCGCTCAAGCGCGTCGAGACGGACAGCCGCCGCGTGCTGCCGGGCGACGTGTTCCTGGCGTGCCGCGGCGAGTACGCCGACGGCCGCCAGTTCATTCCGATGGCGCTCGCCAACGGTGCCGCCTGCGTGCTGTGGGACCCGGCCGACGGCTTTAACTGGAACCCGGCCTGGAACGTACCCAACCTGGCGGTGCCGCAGCTGCGCGCGCGCGCCGGCATCGTCGCCAGCCACGCCTACGGCGAGCCGAGCCGCGCCATGACGGTGATCGGCATCACCGGCACCAACGGCAAGACCTCGATCTCGCACTGGCTGGCGCAGGCGTTCTCGCTGCTGGCGCACAAGGCGGCGCTGATCGGCACCGTCGGCAACGGCTTTTACGGCGCCCTGACCGAGACCACCCATACCACGCCGGACCCGGTGACGGTGCAGCAGAAGCTGGCCGAGTACAAGCGCCAAGGCGCCGACGTGGTGACCATGGAAGTGTCCTCGCACGGTCTCGACCAGTTCCGCGTCAACGGCGTCAGCTTCGCCACCGCGGTGTTCACCAACCTGACGCGCGACCACCTCGACTATCACGGCTCGATGGAAGAGTACGGCGCCTCCAAGGCGCGGCTGTTCCATTGGGAGGGGCTGCGCCACGCCATCATCAACGCCGATGACGCCTTCGGCCGCGAGCTGGCCGCCGGTATCGATCGCCAGCGCACCCTGACGGTGACCTACGGGCTGGAGCAGGGCGACGTGCGCGCGCAGAACCTGTCCGCCACCCTCGACGGCCTGCAGATGACGGTGACCACGCCGTGGGGCGAGGTCGAGCTGCGCAGTCCGCTCCTGGGCCGTTTCAACGCCGCCAACCTGCTCGCCTGCCTCGCCACGCTGTGCGTCAACGGCGTGTCGCTGAAGGACGCGGCGGCGGTGCTGTCGCGCATCCAGCCGGCGCGCGGGCGCATGCAGCGCCTGGGCGGCGGTCACGAGCCGCTGGTGGTGATCGACTATGCCCACACCCCGGACGCGCTGGAGAAGGCGCTGGCCACGTTGGCCGAGATCCGCCCCGTCGGCAACCGGCTCTACTGCGTGTTCGGCTGCGGTGGCGACCGCGACAAGGGCAAGCGCCCGATGATGGGAGCCATCGCCACCCGCATCGCCGACGTCGCGGTGGTGACCAGCGACAACCCGCGCAGCGAAGAGCCGCAAGCCATCATCGCCGACATCCGCGCCGGCATGGGTGAGACCGGCCACGTCGAGGCCGACCGTGCCGCCGCCATCCGCTGGGCGATCGCTGCCGCGCGCGCCGGCGACATCGTGCTGGTGGCCGGCAAGGGGCACGAGGAATACCAGGACATCCGCGGCGTGAAGCAGCCGTTCTCCGATTTCCGCATCGCCGAAGAGGCGCTCACGGCCTGGAGCGAGGTGCACGATGCTGATGCTGTCTGACGTGGTGCAACTGGCCGGCGGCCGCCTGGCCGGTGCCGATGCCGAGGTGACCCGAGTGGTCACGGACAGCCGTGCCGCCGGGCCGGGCGATCTGTTCGTGGCGCTCAAGGGCGAGCATTTCGATGCGCACGATTTCGTCGCCGACGTGCTGGCGCAGGGCGCGGCAGGGGCCTTGGTGCGCCAGGATTTCGCGCTGCCCGGTGCGGCGCTGGTCCAGGTGGACGACACCCGGCTGGCGCTGGGCCGGCTCGCCGCCGGCTGGCGCGCCCGTTTCGAGCTGCCGCTGGTCGGCATCACCGGTTCCAACGGCAAGACCACGGTCAAGGAGATGCTGACGGCGATCCTCGCTGCCCATGCCGGGCGCGATACGGTGCTCGCCACCGCCGGCAACTTCAACAACGACATCGGCCTGCCGCTGACGCTGCTCGGCCTGAATGCCGGCCATCGCTACGCGGTGATCGAGATGGGCATGAACCATTTCGGCGAAATCCGCTATCTGACCGGGCTGGCCCGGCCGCGCGTGGCGCTGGTCAACAACGCGCTGCGTGCCCACCTGGGCGGGGGCTTTTCCGGTACGGCCGACATCGCCCGTGCCAAGAGCGAGATCTTCGAAGGGTTGGCCGAAGACGGCGTGGCGGTGATCAATGCCGACGATCCCCACGCCACCATCTTCCGCGCCGCCGCTGCCGGCCATCGCCTGCTCAGTTTCGGTTTGGGCGAGGCCGATGTGAACGCTCGCGACGTGACGCTGTCCGATACCGCTGCCCATTTCGTCCTGTGCTCGCCGCAGGGGGACGTGGCCGTCGCGCTGCCGGCGCCGGGGGAACACAACGTGCGCAACGCGCTCGCCGCCGCCGCCGCCGCACTGGCGCTGGAGGTGCCGCTGGCGGCCATCGCCGCCGGTCTGGCCGGCTTCGCCGGGGTCAAGGGCCGGCTGCAGCGCAAACGCGCCGGCAACGGCGCGACGCTGATCGACGACACCTACAACGCCAATCCGGACTCGATGAAGGCCGGCATCGACGTGCTGCTGCAGGCGCTGGCGCCGCGCTGGTTCGTGATGGGCGACATCGGCGAACTGGGCGAGAACGCCGCCGCACTGCACGCCGAGGTCGGCGCCTACGCCCGGGAACGCGGGCTCGACGTCCTGCTCACGCTGGGCGACTTGAGCCGTCACGCCACCGCCGCCTTCGGCACCGCGGCAAACCATTTTGATACGCTGGATGCGCTGCTCTCCTATCTCGACAGCCATCTGCCGGCAGATGCCACCGTGCTCGTAAAGGGGTCGCGCTTCATGCGCATGGAGCGGGTGGTCGAGCATCTGACCGGACAACGACAAGAACATTAAGGGAGTGTAGCCGTGCTGCTTTGGCTGGCCGATTGGCTGAAAGATTACATCCGGGCGTTTTCCGTCCTCAACTACGTCACCCTGCGTGCGGTGATGGCGGCGTTGACCTCGCTCGGCATCTCGCTGCTGATGGGGCCGTGGGTGATCCGGCGTCTGACCGAATTGAAAGTGGGGCAGGCGGTGCGTTCCGACGGCCCGCAGACCCATCTGGTGAAGACCGGTACTCCGACCATGGGCGGCACGCTGATCCTGCTGGCGATCGGCGTCACCACGCTGCTGTGGGCAGACTGGAGCAACAAGTACATCTGGCTGTTGCTGGCGGTGCTGTTCGGCACCGGCGCCATCGGCTTCTACGACGACTGGCGCAAGGTGGTGTACCGCGATCCGAAAGGCATTTCGGCGCGCGCCAAGATGTTCTGGCAGTCGGCCATCGCCATCGGTGCCGGGGTGTTCCTGATCACCACCGCCAAGCTGCCGGCGTCGACCGAATTCATCGTGCCGTTCTTCAAGAACGTGGTCTATCCGCTGGGGGCGATCGGTTTTTGCATCCTGACCTATTTCGTCATCGTCGGCACCTCCAACGCGGTCAACCTCACCGATGGCCTGGACGGCCTGGCGGCGCTGCCGACGGTGCTGGTCTCCGGCGCCTTGGCGATTTTCGCCTACGTGGCCGGTAACATCGTGTTCGCGCGCTACCTCGGCCTGCCGCACATCCCCGGCGCGCACGAGGTGGTGGTGTTCTGCGCCGCCATCTGCGGCGCCTGCCTGGGTTTCCTGTGGTTCAACGCCTACCCGGCGCAGGTGTTCATGGGCGACGTCGGCGCCCTGGCGCTGGGCGCGGCGCTCGGCACCGTGGCGGTGATCGTGCGCCAGGAAATCGTGCTGTTCATCATGGGCGGCCTGTTCGTGATGGAGGCGCTGTCGGTGATGATCCAGGTGGCCTCGTTCAAGCTCACCGGCAAGCGCGTGTTTCGCATGGCGCCGCTGCATCACCACTACGAGCTCAAGGGCTGGAAGGAAACGCAGGTGGTGGTGCGCTTCTGGATCATCACCATGATGCTGGTGCTGGCCGGCCTGACCACCCTGAAACTGCGCTGAGGACCAAAGATGCGCTTCGCCAACCGTCACATCGTCGTCGTCGGGCTCGGAGACACCGGGCTGTCCGCCGCGCGCTGGCTTGCCGCGCACGGCGCGACGGTCACTGTGGCCGACAGCCGTGACAACCCGCCCAACGCCGCGACCCTGGCCGAAAGCCTGCCCGGCGTGGCGCTGAAGACCGGGGCCTTCGACGCGACGACGTTTGCCGGCGCCGAGATGCTGGTGGTGAGCCCGGGCGTGGCGGTGGCCACCCCGGCGATCGCCGCGTTCCGCCGTGCCGGTGGCGAGGTGGTGGGGGACGTGGAACTGTTCGCGCGCGCCATCGCCGGCTCGGGCAGCAAGGTCATCGCCATCACCGGTTCCAACGGCAAGAGCACCGTCACCAGCCTGGTCGGTCACCTGTGCCGTCAGGCCGGGCTTGACACCGTGCTGGCCGGCAACATCGGCCTGCCGGTGCTGGATGCGCTGGGCGAGCGCGAAGCCAGCGGCAAGCGCCCGGACGCGTGGGTGCTGGAACTGTCGAGTTTCCAGCTGGAAACCACCACTAGCCTGAACGCCGACGCCGCCACCGTGCTCAACATCTCCGAGGACCACCTCGACCGCTACGCCGACCTGCTCGATTACGCCCACAGCAAGACCGCGGTGTTCAACGGCCGTGGTGTACAGGTGCTCAACCGCGACGACGCGCTGGTGCGTGCCATGGTGCGTCCCGGCCATGCCCAGCGCTGGTTCTCGCTGAAAGAGACGGCCGACTACGCGCTGCGCCAGGACTCCGGGCGCTACTGGCTGACCGTCGCCGGCGAGGCGGTGTTCGACTGCGCCGAGATGAGCCTGCAGGGCCTGCACAACGCTGCCAACGCGCTCGCCGCGCTGGCGCTCACCGAGGCCATCGGCGTGCCGCGCGCGGCGCTGCTGGAGGGACTCAAGACGTTCACCGGCCTGGCGCACCGCGTCGAGTTCGTCGCCGAGGTGAACGGCGTGCGCTACATCGACGACTCCAAGGGCACCAACGTCGGCGCCACCGAGGCCGCGCTCAATGGCATGACCCGGCCGGTGGTGCTGATCGCCGGCGGCGACGGCAAGGGCCAGGATTTCTCGCCACTGAAGCCGGCGTGCGCGCGCATCGCCCGCGCCGTGCTGCTGATCGGCCGCGACGCCGGCAAGATCCGCGCCGCGCTGGAAGGGCTGTCGCTGCCGATAGTCGACTGCGCCACGCTGGAAGAGGCCACGCGCGAAGCCGCCAGGTTGGCCGAAGTCGGCGACGTGGTGCTGCTGTCGCCGGCCTGCGCCAGCCTCGACATGTTCAAGAACTACGCCCACCGCGCCCAGGTGTTCATCGACGGCGTGCGCGCGCTGCAAGCGGGGAGCGCCGCATGATCGCCAACAGCGCCCGCCGTTACGCCCCGATCACGCCGTTCGACGAGGCGTTGGGGTGGGCGATCGCGCTGCTGCTGTCGATCAGCCTGGTGATGGTGTACTCGGCGTCGATCGCCTACGCCGAGGCGGATGCGGCGACGCAGAACCGCTATTTCTACCTGATCCGCCACATGATCTTCATGGGCATCGGGCTGACTGGCGCCTACGCGGTGTTCCAGTTCCCGACCGCGTTCTGGCAGAAGTACGCCGGCAAGGTGTTCATCATCGGCGTGGTGCTGCTGGTGCTGGTGCTGATTCCCGGCATCGGCCGCGTGGTGAACGGGGCGCGGCGCTGGATCGGGCTGTTCGTCATCAACCTGCAGCCGTCCGAGGTGATGAAGCTCGCCACCGTGCTGTACGTGGCCGACTACACGGTGCGCAAGTCGCACAAGCTGCACAGCCTGAAGGAAGGCTTCGCCCCAGTGTTCGGCGCCATGGTGGTGGTGGCCTTCCTGCTGTTGCGCGAGCCGGACTTCGGCGCGCTGATGGTGGTGATGAGCATCGCCATGGGGCTGTTGTTCCTGGGCGGCATCAATATGCGCATCTTCACCGGCCTGGCCGCCATGGCGGTGGTGGCGGTGGCGACGCTGATCATCACCTCGCCGTACCGGCTCAAGCGCGTGCTGGGTTTTCTCGACCCGTGGGACGATCCCTACGGCAAGGGCTACCAGTTGTCGCACTCGCTGATCGCCTTCGGCCGCGGCGAATGGTTCGGGGTGGGGCTGGGCGGCAGCGTGGAGAAGCTGTTCTACCTGCCCGAGGCGCATACCGACTTCATCATGGCGGTGATCGCCGAGGAATTCGGTTTTGCTGGCCTGTTGGTGGTGCTCGGGCTCTACGCCTGGATCGTGCGGCGGGCCTTCCACATCGGCGTGGAGTCGAAGAAGCTGGAGCGTTATTACCAGGCGCTGGTGGCGCAGGGCATCGGCATCTGGCTCGGCATCCAGACCTTTTTCAACATCGGCGTGAACATGGGGCTGTTGCCGACCAAGGGCCTGACCCTGCCGCTGATGTCATTCGGCGGCTCGGCCATGCTGCTCAACATGGCGGCGCTGGCGATCCTGCTGAGAGTGGATTGGGAAAACAGGCGAATCATGAGGGGCTATAAGGTTTAGCCCCTCATGAAGCCACGCCAGAGGCGTGGCCAGGTACGAAGTACCGTGCTCGCCTGTTTCTGCGGAGCCCCGTAAGGGGCGCAGCTCAAACCGCCGGATTAGGCGGGGCTAGAAGGTTATTCCTGTCTGCATGACGAAATGACGACCAGGTTGGCCGAAGGCCGACCGGAAACAAGAAAGACGATGACGAAGCGAACGGTAATGGTGATGGCCGGCGGCACCGGGGGGCATATCTTCCCGGGCCTGGCCGTGGCGCACGAACTGCAGGCGCGCGGCTGGACGGTGTTCTGGCTCGGCGCCAGCGGCGGCATGGAAACCCGCCTGGTGCCGCAGCACGGCTTCGCCATCGAGACGGTGAAGATCGGCGGCGTGCGCGGCAACGGCCTGAAGCGCTGGCTGCTGCTGCCGTTCACGTTGACGGCGGCGCTGGCCAAGACGCTGGCGGTGATCTTCCGCCGCCGGCCGGACATCGCGGTGGGCTTCGGCGGCTACACCGGCTTCCCCGGCGGGCTGATGAGCCGCTTCCTGTGGAAGCCGCTGGTGATCCACGAGCAGAACTCGGTGGCCGGCCTGACCAACAAACTGCTGGCGCGCATCGCCAACCGCACCTTGTTCGCCTTCCCCGGCGCGTTTCCCGGGCCGGACGGGCTGGTCGGCAACCCGGTGCGTGCCGAGATCGCCAAGGTGCCGGCGCCGGAGTCGCGCTTTGCCGGCCGCAGCGGCCCGCTGCGCGTGCTGGTGGTCGGCGGCAGCCTCGGCGCCAAGGTGTTCAACGACACCCTGCCGCAGGCGCTGGCGCTGATCCCGGCCGAACGGCGGCCGCAGGTGGTGCACCAAGCCGGCGCCAAGCAGATCGAGGCGCTGAAGGACAACTATGCCAAGGTCGGGGTGAGCGCCGATTGCCGCGCCTTCATCGACGACATGGCGGCCGAGTACGCCGCCGCCGACCTGGTGATCTGTCGTGCCGGCGCGCTGACCGTGGCCGAACTGGCCGCGGTGGGGGTGGGCAGCGTGCTGGTGCCGTATCCGCACGCGGTGGACGACCACCAGACCGGCAATGCGCGTTACCTGGCCGACGCGGGCGCGGCGCGGCTGCTGCCGCAAAGCGAACTCAGCGTCGCCGGCCTGGCGGAACTGTTGACGCAACTGACGCGCGAGGACTGTCTGGCGATGGCCAGGAAGGCGCGTCAACTGGCCATCGTCGATGCGGCGCAGCGCGTCGCCGACGTGTGCGAAGCCCTGGTACAAGAATGACCGGCCGTTTTCTGGTGAAAGCGGCCCTGACAAGCGAGCAGCAATGAAACACAGAGTCAAACACATTCATTTCGTCGGCATCGGTGGTGTCGGCATGTGCGGCATCGCCGAGGTGCTGCTGAACCTCGGCTACACCGTGTCCGGCTCCGACATGGCGGAGAGCGCCGCCACCAAGCGCCTGGTGGCGCAGGGGGCCGAGGTGCATTTCGGCCATGACGCCGCCTACATGCAGGGCGCCGACGTGGTGGTGACCTCGACCGCGGTCAAGGCCGACAACCCGGAAGTGGTCGAAGCCAAGGCACGCCATATCCCGGTGATTCCGCGCGCCATGATGCTGGCCGAGCTGATGCGCTTCAAGCAGGGCATCGCCATCGCCGGCACCCACGGCAAGACCACCACCACCAGCCTCACCGCCTCGGTGCTGGCGGCGGCCGGGCTCGACCCGACCTTCGTCATCGGCGGCAAGCTGACCGCCGCGGGCACCAACGCCAAGCTGGGCTCGGGCGAATTCCTGGTGGCCGAGGCCGACGAGTCGGACGCCTCGTTCCTGCACCTGGCGCCGGTGATGGCGGTGGTGACCAATATCGACGCCGACCACATGGACACCTACGAGCACAGCTTCGACAAGCTGAAGCAGGCCTTCGTCGACTTCCTGCACCGCCTGCCGTTCTACGGCCGCGCCGTGCTGTGCCTCGACGACGCCAACGTGCGCGAGATCCTGCCGCGCGTCACCAAGCCGGTGACCACCTACGGGTTCTCCGACGATGCCGACGTGCAGGCCGCCAACGTGCGCGCCGTGGGCGGCCAGATGCACTTCGACGTGGTGGCCAGGAACGGCAATCAGCTGCATTTCCCGGTGGTGCTCAACCTGCCGGGGCGGCACAACGTGCTGAACGCGCTGTCGGCCATCGCCATCGGCCTGGAGTGCGGCGCCGACGTGGCATCGATCCAGCAGGGGCTGGCCGAATTCGCCGGCGTCGGCCGGCGCTTCCAGCGCTACGGCGAGGTGGACTGTCCGTCCGGCGGCCACTTCACCCTGGTCGACGACTACGGCCACCACCCGGTGGAAATGGCCGCCACGCTGGCAGCGGTGCGCGGCGCCTTCCCGACCCAACGCCTGGTGCTGGCGTTCCAGCCGCACCGTTACACCCGCACCCGCGACCTGTTCGAGGATTTCGTCAAGGTGCTGTCGACGGTGGACGTGCTGCTGCTGTCGGAGGTCTACGCCGCCGGCGAGGCGCCGATCGTCGCCGCCGACGGCCGCGCGCTGGCCCGTGCGGTGCGCGTCACCGGCAAGGTCGAGCCCTTGTTCATCGAGGCCATTGCCGACCTGCCGCAGGTCATCCTCGACACGGTGCAGGACGGCGACGTGGTGATCACCATGGGGGCCGGCTCGATCGGCGCGGTACCGGGCAAGCTCGCGGCTCAGGCTTGATCGGACCAAGGTATAAAGATGCCCGCCGAGCAGCGGGCGCAGAAGGATAGACGATGAAGCAGTACGGAAAAGTGGCAGTGATGATGGGTGGCACCTCGGCCGAGCGCGAGGTGTCGCTGATGAGCGGCGGCGGGGTGCTCAAGGCGCTGCAGAGCCAGGGTGTGGACGCGCACGCCTTCGACCCGGCCGAGAAGCCGCTCGCCGCGCTCAAGGACGAGGGTTTCGAGCGCGTGTTCATCGCGCTGCATGGCCCGTTCGGCGAGGACGGCACGCTGCAGGGCGCGCTCGAGACCATGGGCATGCCGTACACCGGCTGTGGCGTGATGGCGTCGGCCATCGGCATGGACAAGTGGCGCACCAAGCTGCTGTGGCAGGGTGCCGGGCTGCCGATTCCGGCCTTCGTGCTGCTCGCCGACGACAGCGATTTCGCCGCGGTGGAAACCCAGCTCGGCCTGCCGCTGTTCGTCAAGCCGGCCACCGAGGGTTCCAGCATCGGCGTCACCAAGGTGAAGCATCCGGGCGAATTGCGTGCCGCCTACGAAGAGGCGCGCCGCTACGACAAGCTGGTGATCGCCGAGGCCTTCGTCGGCGGCGGCGAGTACACCTGCGCCATCATCGGCGACAAGGCGCTGCCGACCATCAAGATCGAACCGGCCACCGAGTTCTACGACTACCAGGCCAAGTATTTCCGCGACGACACGGTGTACCGCTGCCCGTCCGGCCTGAGCGCGGAGGTGGAGCAGCGCGCGCGCGAACTGGCGCTGACCGCGTTCGAGGTGCTGGGCGGGCGCGGCTGGGGCCGGGTGGATTTCCTGATGGACGAGGCGGGCGGCATCTACCTGCTGGAGGTGAACACCTCGCCCGGCATGACCAGCCACAGCCTGGTGCCGATGGCGGCGCGGGTGGAAGGCTTGAGTTACGAGGAGCTGTGTCTGGCGATTCTGGACATGGCCCATGTGGGATAACCACCGGGCACTCAGGACCCTGGCGAATCTGCTGCTGGGGAGCTCGGTGATGATGGTGCTGTACGCCGCCGGATTTTGGCTCACCCATTCACCGGTGTTTCCGGTGAAGAAGATCCAGATCCAGGGCCAGATGAAGAGGGTGACGCCGGAGCAGTTGCGTTATATCGCCGAGCACGAGTTGCTGGGCACGTTCTTCACACTGAACATCGACAAGACCCGTGCCGCCTTCGGCAAGCTGCCGTGGGTGCGCGAGGCGCAGGTGCGGCGGCAGTGGCCGGACACGCTGCAGATCGAGGTCGAGGAACATGTGGCGATTGCGCGCTGGGGCGAGAACGGCCTGGTGAACAGCCGCGGCGAGTGGTTCGACGCCGCCAGCGACCAGCCGTTGCCGGTGCTGTACGGCCCCGCCGGGGCGCAGAAGGACATGGTCGCCATGCTGGCGGCGCTCAAGCCGGTGTTGCAGCCGGCCGGCCTCAAGCCGCAGCGGCTGTGGCTGTCGCCGCGCCGGGCATGGCGGGTGGAGTTGGATAACGGGGTGCAGGTGGAACTGGGACGTGGCGACGTGGAAAAGCGCGCCGGCCTGTTCGCCACCCACTGGAAGGGAACGCTGGCCGCGCTGCCGTACCACATCGAGAGCGTAGACATGCGTTATCCCAATGGATTCGCCGTGCGGATGCCCGATTACAAGGCACCGCCGGCTCACGGACAGAAGCAATAGCAGTTGGAGCGACAGGTGAGCAAACCGAAAGAAAGCAAGAACATGCTGGTTGGCCTCGACATCGGCACGTCGAAGATCGTGGCGATCGTCGCGGAAGTCCTCGAGGACGGACAGCTCAACATCATCGGCATGGGGCAGACGCCGTCGCGCGGTCTGAAGCGCGGCATGGTGGTCAACATCGAATCCACCGTGCAGGCCATCCAGCGCGCGCTGGAAGAGGCCGAGCTGATGGCCGACTGCAAGATCCACGAGGTGTTTACCGGCATCGCCGGCAGCCACATCAAGAGCGTCAACTCGCACGGCATGGTGGCGATCAAGGACCGCGAGGTGATGCAGATGGACATCGACCGCGTGATCGAAACCGCACGCGCGGTGACCATCCCGCCGGACCATCAGGTGCTGCACATCCTGACCCAGGAATACAGCATCGACGGCCAGGAAGGTGTGCGCGAGCCCCTGGGCATGAGCGGCGTGCGCCTGGAAGCCAAGGTGCACATCGTCACCGGCGCGGTGTCGGCGGCGCAGAACGTCACCAAGTGCGTGCGGCGCTGCGGCCTGGAAACCTCCGACCTGGTGCTGCAGCCGATGGCCTCGGCGCTGGCGGTGCTGTCCGAGGACGAGAAGGACCTGGGCGTGTGCCTGATCGACATCGGCGGCGGCACCACCGACATCGCGGTGTACGCCAACGGCGCGATCCGCCACACCGCGGTGATCCCGATCGCCGGCGACCAGATCACCAACGACATCGCCATGGCGCTGCGCACCCCGACCAAGGAGGCCGAGGACATCAAGATCCAGCACGGCGTGGCGCTGGTCAGCCTGGCCGATCCGGGCCAGATGATCGAGGTGCCGGGGGTGGGCGAGCGCGGGCCGCGCCAGATGTCGCGCTCGACGTTGGCCGAGGTGATCGAGCCGCGCGTCGAGGAACTCTTTCAATTGGTGCAGCAGGAACTGCGCCGCAGCGGTTTCGAGGAAATGCTGTCGTCCGGCATGGTGCTGACCGGCGGCGCCAGCCTGATGCCGGGCATGGTCGAGTTGGCCGAAGAGGTATTCCACCTGCCGGTGCGCATCGGCGTGCCGAAGTACGTCGGCGGCCTGGCCGAAGTGGTGAAGACGCCGCGCTTCTCCACCGGGGTCGGCCTGCTGCTGCACGGCAAGGAGCAGATTCACAGCAGTTACGTGGGAAACAAGACCGAGTCCGCCGGGCTGGGGCAGATGATCTCGCGCATGAAGGCATGGTTTGCCGGCAACTTCTAAGGGCCTGGCCACGTGTGCCGACTGCGGGTCGGGGCGTGGCGGGGCGGGCCGGTGCAGTACGGGCAAGCAGTAAATCGTTTGGGTTAGCTCATCTTTATTGAGGAGAGGGAAATGAGCACGATGGTATTCGAAGTAATGCAGGAGACCGCCCAAGAGGCTGTCATCAAAGTCATCGGGGTCGGCGGCGGCGGATGCAACGCCATCGACAACATGATCGACAACAACGTGCGCGGCGTCGAGTTCATCTGCGCCAACACCGACGCGCAGGCGCTCAAGCGCAACCGCGCTTCGCAGAAGCTGCAGCTGGGCAACAACCTGACCAAGGGCCTGGGCGCTGGCGCCAATCCGGAAGTGGGCCGCAGCGCCGCGCTGGAAGACCGCGAGCGCATCGCCGAGATGCTGCGTGGGTCCAACATGGTGTTCGTCACCGCCGGCATGGGCGGCGGCACCGGCACCGGCGCGGCACCGGTGGTGGCCGAAGTGGCGCGCGAACTGGGCATCCTCACCGTGGGTGTGGTGACGCGTCCGTTCGACCATGAGGGCAAGCGTCAGAAAGTGGCGCAGAACGGCATCGAGGATCTGAAGAAGCACGTCGACTCGCTGATCGTCATCCCCAACGAGAAGCTGATGGAAGTGCTGGGCGAAGACGTCACCATGCGCGAAGCGTTCCGCGCTGCCGACGACGTGCTCAAGGGTGCCGTGGCCGGCATCGCCGAAGTGATCACCTGCCCGGGCCTGATCAACGTCGACTTCGCCGACGTGCGCACCGTGATGGGCGAGATGGGCCTGGCGATGATGGGTTCCGCTTACGCCTCCGGCATCGACCGTGCCCGCGTCGCCGCGGAACAGGCCGTGGCCAGCCCGCTCTTGGACAACATCACGCTGGAAGGCGCGCGCGGCGTGCTGGTGAACATCTCCACCGCCCCGGGCTGCCTGAAGATGAGCGAATACCGCGAGATCATGGGCATCGTGCGTCATTACGCCGACGACGAGGCGCAGATCAAGTTCGGCACCGCCGAAGTGGAAGACATGCCGGAAGACACCATCCGCGTGACCCTGATCGCGACCGGCCTGGGCAGCGCCAAGAAGGCCGCCCCGCGCGAGGAGCGTCCGGAGTACATCAAGATCGTCAAGACCGGCACCGACGACCGCGTCGGCGACTCGCTGAACTACGACGACTTCGATACCCCGGCCATCATGCGCCAGCGCGGCCGTCGCACGCCGACCTCGACCGACTTCTCCAACCCGGAAGTGAGCGAGTCGTATGACATCCCGGCCTTCCTGCGCAAGCAGGCCGACTGATTGTCATAAGCTATCGATGTGGTCCGGGTAATCAATAAAGCGCAGCTTTTCGCTGTGCTAGAATGCTTGCGTCCGGATAGCAGGTAGGAAGTCACTGATGATATTGCAGCGCACGCTACGACAAGCGATTAGCGCCACGGGCGTCGGTTTGCATTCCGGCGAGCGGGTGAAGCTCAGCCTGCTGCCTGCCGCGCCCGACAGCGGGATCGTATTCCGTCGCACCGACTTGCCCGGGTCGGAAGACGTGAAGGTGGATCCCTCGCTGGTGAACGACACGCGCCTCTCCTCCACGCTGGTCACCCCGACCGGCGTGCGTGTCGGCACCATCGAACACCTGATGTCGGCCTTTGCCGGGCTCGGCATCGACAACCTGGTGGTGGAGGTGACCGCCGCGGAAATGCCCATCATGGACGGCTCCGCGGCCCCCTTCATCTACCTCTTGCAGTCCGCCGGCATCGTCGAGCAGGCGGTGCCCAAGCGCTTCATCCGGGTGCTGAAGCCGGTCGAAGTGCGCGACGGCGACAAGTGGGTGCGCCTCGAGCCATACGACGGCTTCAAGGTCGAGCTCGCCATCGAGTTCAACCATCCGGCGTTCAACCGCGCGCCGCAGACGGTGGAGATCGATTTTTCCCGGCGCTCCTACATCGACGAAATCAGCCGTGCCCGCACCTTCGGCTTCATGCACGAGGTCGAGTACATGCGCCAGCACGGCCTGGGCCTGGGCGGCAGCCTCGACAACGCCATCGTCATCGACGACGAGTACGTGCTCAATCCGGAGGGCCTGCGCTTCCCGGACGAGTTCGTGCGCCACAAGATACTCGACGCCATCGGCGACCTCTACATCGTCGGTCATCCGCTGATCGCGGCGTTCTCCGGGCGCAAGTCCGGCCACGCCCTCAACAACCAGTTGCTGCGTGTCCTGCTCGCCACCCCCGGCGCCTGGGAGTACGTCAGCTTCAGCGACCCCGCCGAGGTGCCGTCGAGCTTCCACCGCCTGCCCGAGGTGGTGTGATGGCGGCCCCGGCCTTGCGGCGGAGCGGGCGCGGCTGATGCTGTGGGTGCTGCGCTTGTGGCTGTACGGCGCCATCCTGGTGCTGGGCTGGGCATTGATCAGCTACGCGCTGACGCGCAACCGCGACTACCTGCACCGCGCCGGCCGGCTGATCCGCTGGTCCGGCCTGTTGGCGGGGGCGATTACCTTCTTCTGGCTGATTGCGCGTTTCTTGCGCTAGCGCCACACTCTCGGCTCTAAGAGCCTGTTTACGATCTCGCGAGCTGGAGCGAGACAAGGCAAAAACGGCTGAGGAAGCGGCCTTTCCACGTGGTAAATGAGCCTTCCGAAGACGTTTTTAACGCCGTATCGCCGACGCACAGCAGAGCGTAAACAGGTTCTAACCGGCTGCGCCAAGCCTTCGGCCAACCTGGCCGCGCGCTGGTCGGCCCCTTCCCATTCCCAGGAGACCCCCGTGTCCGAACTGACCCATTTCGACTCCCAGGGCCAGGCCCATATGGTGGACGTCGGCGCCAAGAGCGAGAGCCGCCGTCGTGCCGTGGCCGAGGGCGTGATTCGCATGCTGCCCGCCACCTTCGCGCTGATCCGCGACGGCGGCCACCAGAAGGGCGACGTGCTGGGCATCGCTCGCATCGCCGCCATCATGGCGTCCAAGCGCACCGCCGACCTGATTCCGCTGTGCCATCCCATCGCGCTGACCCGGGTCGGCACCGAATTCACCCTGCTCGACGCGGAGTCGGCGGTGCGCCTCGAGGTGACCGCCGAAACCGTCGGCCGCACCGGCGTCGAGATGGAGGCGCTGACCGCGGTCAACGTCGGCCTCCTGACCATTTACGACATGTGCAAGGCGGTGGACCGCGGCATGGAAATCACCGGCGTGCGCCTGCTGGAAAAAGAGGGCGGCAAGTCGGGTCACTGGAAGGCGTGAGATGCGGCTGAAGATTCTGTTGCTGTGGCTGGCGCTGCTGGTCGCCGCACCGCTGGCCGCGGCGGAAGACGCCTGTACCCCCGACACGCCGGTGGGCACGGTGTGCCAGCTGGCGATCGCCGCGCTGCACCCGACCCAGCCCGGCATCGGCCTGCTGCAGGTGGAGCAGGACCTGGCCCATCTCGGCAAGAAGCCGCTCGCCAAGCTGCACAAGTACATGCTCAAGAAGCGCATTCCGGTGGTGATCGGGCCGGATGCCGGCTATTACCTGGTGGACGGCCATCACCTGACGCGCGAGCTGTGGACGCTGGGCCAGCGTGAGGTGCCGGTGGTGATCGAGGGGCGGTTGGAGAACCCGGCGACGTTCTGGCCCGAGATGCAGGCGCATCACTGGGCCTGGCTGGCCGACCAGCAGGGGAGGCCGGTGCGCCCCGAGACGCTGCCGCGCCGCATCCAGGACCTGCCCGATTATCCCTACCGTTCGCTGGCGGGGTTTGCCCAGCGTGCCGGGCTGTTCGACAAGCGCGACGAGGTCTATTTCGTCGAGTTCGCCTGGGCGCGTTACCTCGGCGAGCGGCTGCACTGGGCGCCGGTGACGCGCGCCACGCTGGCGCAGCGCCTGCGCGAAGCCAGCCGGCTGGCGTGCCAGCCGGACGCCGCTGGCCTGCCGGGCTACCCCGGGCGGGCCTGTTCCCAGCCATGAGCGGGAGGCCTGCCGCCCGGCTGCCGTGGCAGGCGGGCGGGGGCCGCCTCAGTCGTGCAGTTCGGTCAGTTCGGTGCGCTTGGGGTCGGCCTCGCGGCTGACCAGCAGCACCGCGCCCAGGATCAGCAGCCCCCCCAGCGCCTGCGACAGCCCGATCGGCTCGCCCAGCAGCGCCCAGGCCAGCAGCAGGGTGACGACCGGCTCCACTGTGGAGACCAGCGAGGCGCGCGTCGCGCCGATTTTTTCCAGTCCGTTGAGAAACAAGGCCAACGCCGCCACGGTGCAGATCAGCGCCATCATCCCGATCGCCAGCCAGCCGCGCGCCGAGTGCGGCGGCCCCCAGCCCTGCCAGGTGCTCTGCAGCGCATAGCTGGCGGCGGCGGACAGGATCACCACGCAGGTCGCGGCGAGCGGGTGGGTGCCGGCGGTGAAGCGGCTGCCGATCAGGATGTAGCACGAATAGATCAGCGCCGCCCCCAACCCCAGCACCAGCCCGAGCGGGCGTGCCGAGAATTCCAGGCCGATGGTTACCGCGAGGCCGGACAGCGCCAGCAGCAGGGCGATCAGGCGCAGGCGGGTGAGGCGCTCGCCCAGCAGCATCGACAGCAGCAGCACCAGCACCGGGTAGAGGTAGAGCAGCAGCGCCACGGTGCCGGCCGAAGCATGGTTGAGCGCGTTGAAGTAGCACGCCGACATGCCGGCGTAGCCCACCGCGCCCATCACGATCAGCGCCAGCAGCGCACGGCCGGTCGGCCAAGGCAGGCGTTGCAGCGCCACCCAGGGCAGCAGCACCAGGCCGGCGATGACGAAGCGCAGCAGCAGCAGGGTGGTGGTGGAGGTGCCGTCGGCGTAGGCGAAACGGGCCAGGATGGCCATGGTGCCGAAGGCGACGGCGGAAAGCAGGACCTGGGTCAGGCCGATCAGCGAGGGAGGCATCGGGGCAGCATGGGGGAAACAACGATCCCGCTATGCTGCCGGTTTTTCAGCGTGCTGTCATGTGGCCGGCTGGCTCAGCGCCACGGCGCCTTGCGCATCAGCGCCACCGCGTCCTCGCCCGTTTTGGGCGCCCAGTTGTCCTGGCACAGGTTTTCGTGCAGGCGGCGGTGCAGCAGGTCGCCGTATTCGATGTTGCGCCATACCGGTTTCATCGATTCGATCCAGCGCTTGTTGATGGTGTCGCCGAAGGCGTAGCTGCGGAATTGCTTCTGCCGGCACTGCAGGCCTTCCGCGCTGAGGTTGACCGCGCCGGACGGGCTCACCACCTTGACCACGTAGCGCACCAGTTGCGTATCCGCCACGCTCACGCTCTTGGCGTCGACAAAGTACTGGTTCTGCAGCGTGTGGTGCACGAAGAAACCGACCCAGTCGGCGTCGGCCGGGTAGGCGGGCAGGGTGTAGCTGCCTTCTTCCCACGGTTTCTCGTCGTCGAAGGCGTAGGTCGAATACTTGTGCTCGTAGTCGCCGGCATGAGCGCCGGCGGCAAGCGTGCCGGCGCCCAGCGCCAGCAACGTGATCAGTCGTTTCAAAGGGGTCTCCTGGGGGACTGGAGCGGGCGCAGGCTGTAGTGCCGGCGTCCGGCCTCGCGGCCGGCCATGCTCCAGGTCAATTCCGAAAAGTGTACATCGCCGCGCCCGGCCACGGTCAACAGCATGGAGCTGCGCGTGCCGTAGTCGCGGTCATTAATGAAGATCGGGGCGAGCCGCTTTTCCATGGCCAGCCCGACCCCGCTGTTGGGCAGCTGCTCCACCGGCGGCATGTGGGCGTCGGCCAGCCAGCGGAAGGCCTCGGCCTCGGAGGGCGGGCGGGGCAGGCCGCGTAGGGCTTCGGCCAACCTTTGCGCCTTGGGCCAGGGCGTGTCCAGCGTGGCGTTGGACAGGGTGTGGATGCCGGGGGTGAGACGGGTGAGACGCGCACCGCGGCTGTGGAAGTGGTAGAGGTCGTCGAGTTGGCCGAACAGCAGGTTGAACGGGGCGTAGCGGCCGTGCTCGGCCTTGAGCCAGGCGACGAACGCCAGCGCGCTGTCCTCGCCGGTGACGAAGCGTGCCACCAGTTCGCCGCGCGTGCGCTCGCCGCGGCGCGCCAGGCCCTCGCGGATATTGGTGATGGCGGCGAAGCGGCCGCGCTTGTCGAGCGCCAGCCAGCTGCCGCCCGCCTGCAGATCGCGTCCGCCCAGCGTGTCCGGATGTTCCGGCGCCCACCAGTCGAGCGGCGCCGACGGGCGCGCGTAGTATTCGTCACGGTTGGCGAGCAGCACCAGCGGGCCGAGGGCGGGGGTCTTGTAGGCGAAGGCGATCAGGCACATGGCGGGAATCCGTAGCGGCGGGCGCGGTGCCGAAGCGCTGGGTCCGGCGGAACCAGACTTGGGGCCGTGCCCAACACGGCGTAAAATAAGCGGATTATTGTAACGTGAATGGCGCGGAGAAGCCGCTATGCAGCCAGACAGACTGATCGACCTTTCCGGACTGAATTGTCCGCTCCCCATCCTGCGCTCGAAGAAAGCCCTGGCCGAGATGGACAGCGGCGCGGTGCTGGAAGTGATCGCCACCGATCCCGGGGCGCCCAAGGACTTCGAGGCGTTCTGTCGCCAGACCGGCAACGCGCTGCTGGCTTCGGAAACCACGGCGGAAGGCAAGTTCCGCATGGTGATCCGCCGCAAGTGAGCGCTGACGCCCCGTCGCTACCCTGACCCCCCCGCGTCCGGCGCCAGAGAAGGCCGGACCCGACCGAGAAAGATCTGCCCGTGAAGCTGACCCTGACCCGCCCCGATGACTGGCACTTGCACGTACGCGACGACGTCGCGCTGGCGGCGGTGCTGCCCGATACCTGTCGCCAGATGGGCCGCGCCATCATCATGCCCAACCTCAAGCCGCCGGTGACCACGGTGGAGGCCGCCGCCGCCTACCGCGAGCGCGTGCTCGCCGCGCGTCCCGCCGGCAGCGCCTTCGAGCCGCTGATGACGCTGTACCTGACCGACAACACCTCGGCCGAGGAAGTGCGTAAGGCCAAGGCCAGCGGCTTCGTGCACGGCGTCAAGCTGTACCCGGCCGGCGCCACCACCAACTCCGACGCCGGCGTCACCAGCATCGACAAGGCCATGCCGGCGCTCGAGGCGATGGCCGAGATCGGCCTGCCGCTCTTGGTGCACGGCGAAGTCACCGACCCGGCGGTGGATGTGTTCGACCGCGAGGCGGTGTTCATCGAGCGCGTGTTCCAGCCGCTGCTGGCGCGCCTGCCGCAGCTGAAGGTGGTGTTCGAGCACATCACCACCAAGGATGCCGCCGAGTACGTCGCCGCCGCGCCGGCCAACGTCGCCGCCACCATCACCGCGCATCACCTGCTGATGAACCGCAACGCCCTCTTCGTTGGCGGCATCCGTCCGCATCACTACTGCCTGCCGGTACTGAAGCGCGAACTGCATCGCCAGGCGCTGGTGAAGGCCGCCACCTCGGGCAGCGCCAAGTTCTTCCTCGGCACCGACAGCGCGCCGCACGCCCGCCACACCAAGGAGAACAGCTGCGGCTGCGCCGGCATGTACACCGCCAACGCCGCCATCGAGCTCTACGCCGAGGCGTTCGAGGCCGCCGATGCGCTGGACCAGCTGGAGGGTTTCGCCAGCTTCCACGGCCCGGCGTTCTACGGCCTGCCGCGCAACGCCGACACCATCACGCTGGTGAAGGAGAGCTGGACCGTGCCTGACAGCCTGCCTTACGGCGACCAGGAGCTGGTGCCGCTGCGTGCCGGCGAGAGCATCGGCTGGAAGCTGATCTAAGTTCTTTTCCCTCTTGATAACCCTTCTCGAGCGTAGCGAGGCTCCCTTGCAGGGCAAGGGCGGGGGGATTGGGAATGGATCGGGAGGCTGCGGAATCAACAACCTTAGTGGAGAGGCCCGGCTTTGCCGGGTCCTGTAAGAACGCATCAAAGCACTTTGCCAGCAGCCTGAAACCCGGACGTGTCCGGGTTTTTTTATGCCTGTCACGAGTGCAGCCGAAATGAACCATACTGTGCTTATCAATACCGGCAACTCACGCGGGGTGAGCATTCACGATGCGCGTTCGGGTTTATATGGCGCTGGCCTTGCTGCTGGCCGCTGCATGCGGCCGCGAGCCGGCGGGCAAGGCGGCGGGCGACGGCGACAAACCGGCGCTCAACATCAGCACGCTGACGGTGGTGCCGCGCGAGCTGGACGAGACGCTGCGCGTGTATGCCGAAGTCGAGGCCGCGGTGGCGCCGGAGGTGGCGGCCGAGGTCAGCGGGCAGGTCACCGCGGTGCTGGTGGAGGAAGGGCAGGCGGTGACGGCCGGCCAGCCGCTGGCGCGGCTCGATGCCGCCAATCTCGTCGATGCCCGGCGCATGGCCAACGCCGAGGTCGAACGCCTGCAGGCGCTGGTGATGCAGCAGATGTCGCAGGTCAAGCGCGACAGCATGCTGGTCGAGCGCGGCTTCATCTCGCCCTCGGCGATGGAGTCGTCGTCGTCGGCGCTGGCCGCGCTGCAGCAGCAGCTGGCCGCGGCCGAGGCGGCCGCCGCGATCAAGGCGCGCGACGCCGGCAAGGCGGTGATCGTGGCGCCGCTCTCCGGGCAACTGGAGGCGCGCCTGGTCAACGTCGGCGATTTCGTCGGCGTCGGCAAGGTCTTGTTTCGCATCAACGCCAGCGGCGCGCGCCGCGTCCGGCTGGCGGTCGGCGGCGAGGCCGGCCAGCGCTTGCAGCCCGGGCAGGCGCTGCGCCTGAGCGATGGCACGCGCCAGCGCGAGGTCAGGTTGAGCGAGGTGCGCGCCGGCTTCGACGTCGCCAGCCGCGCCCGCGTCGCCTACGCGCCGTTGCCGGGCGACACCGCGTGGCGCGTCGGCGATGCCCTCGACGGCGAGCTGACGTTGGCCGAAAAGACCGCGCTGGCGGTGCCGCTGCCGGCGCTGGTCGAGCGGCCCAAGGGGGTGGTGGTGTACGTGGTGCAGAAGGGGAAGGCGCGCGAACGGGCGGTCGCCACCGGGCTGCAAGCCGGCGACTGGGTCGAGATCGTCTCCGGCCTCAAAGCGGGGGAGACGGTGGCGGTGGACGGCGCCGGATTCCTGAGCGACAAGGCCCGCGTCAAGCCGACGGGCACGGCTGACGCTCAGGCGCCAGCCTCGGGCGGAGGGTAAGCCAGGTGCGCCTGATCGAACTGTTCGTGCGGCGCCATGTGCTGGCCTTCGTGCTGTCGGCGGTGGTGGTGCTGTTCGGCGTGGTGGCCTACCAGCGCATCGGGGTGGACCGCTACCCGGCGATCGAGCAGCCGGTGCTGACCGTGAGCACCCGCCTGCCCGGCGCCTCGCCCGAGGTGATCGATCAGAGCGTGACCCAAGTCATCGAGGCCGCGGTCAACGGCATACCGGGTGTCGACATCCTGGATTCCACCTCCTACACCGGGCGTTCCTCGGTGACCATCCTGTTTGATCTCGACAAGGACATCAACGTCGCCTTCGCCGAGGTGCAGAGCAAGATCGAGCAGGTGCGGCGCAGCCTGCCTGAACAGGCGGAATCGCCGGTGATCAGCAAGACCGACGACAACGCCTCGCCGATCCTGTTCCTGGCGCTGACCGGCGACCGCACCGAGCGCGAGCTCTACCTGTTCGCCAACAACGTGCTGAAGAAGCAGCTGGAAACCATCGACGGCGTCGGCGAGGTCGGCATCCGCGGCCGGGGCGAGCGGGTGATCCGGGTCGAGCTGGACCCGGTGCAACTGGCCGCCTACAAGCTCACCGCCAAGGAGGTGCAGACCGCCTTCGCGCGCGAGCACCGCCAGGAAGCCGGCGGCTACCTCACCGACGGCCCGCGCGAATACCTGGTCGACCTCGACCAGGAATTTCACAGCGTGTCGGCGCTCAAGGGACTGGTGATCGGCTGGTACGGCCAGGCGCCGGTCAAGCTGGGCGACGTGGCGCGGGTGATCGACGGCGAGGCCGACGTGCGCGCCCTGAGCCGTTTCAACCATCAGCCCTGCGTCACCATCGGCATCGTGCGCATCCCCAACACCAATACCGTGGCCATCGTCGATGCGGTGCTGAAGCGGCTCGACACCCAGATCCGGCCGACGCTGCCGCCCGGGCTGCGGCTCGACATCGCCGGCAACTCGGCCGATTTCATCCGCGAGATGGTGCGCGCGCTGCAGGAGCACCTGCTGGAAGGCACGCTGCTGGCGGCGCTGGTGGTGTGGGTGTTCCTGCGCAACTGGCGCGCCACGCTGATCGTGGCGCTGGCGATTCCGGTGTCGCTGCTGGGCGCCGTCGCGGTGATGTATTTCCTCGGCTATACCTTCAACGCCATTTCGCTGCTGGCGCTGCTGCTGCTGATCGGGGTGGTGGTGGACGACGCCATCGTGGTGCTGGAGGCGATCCACCGCCGCGAGGAAAACGGCGAGGACCCGGTGCCGGCGGCGATCCATGGCGCGCGCGAGGTGGTGTTCGCGGTGGTGGCCGCCACCCTGGCGCTGGTGGCGATCTTCCTGCCGGTGGTGTTCCTGTCGAGCACCGTCGGCCGCCTGTTCAACACCTTCGCCGTGGTGGTGTCGTGCGGGGTGCTGGTGTCGCTGCTGGTGGCGGTGACGCTGACGCCGATGCTGTGTTCGCGCTTTCTCAAGGCCCAGCCGCGCCACGGCCGGGTGTTCCGCGGTTTCGAGCAGGTGTTCGAGGGCCTGGAGCGGGTCTACAAGGTGATGCTGTCGTGGGCGCTGCATCACTCCTGGAGCGTGCTCGTCGCGGCCATGCTGCTGGTGGTGGCCGGGCTGACCTCGCTGAGCCAGCTCAAGGTCGAGTTCTATCCCAAGGAGGACGAGGGGCGCTTCCAGATGTCGGTGAAGGTCCCGGTCGGCGCGAGCCTGGCGTACAACGACGACCGCACCCGTCTGATCGAGAAAAAACTGGCCCAGATCCCCGAAGTGGACGCGGTGCTGGCGGTGGTCGGCGGCTTCAGCGGGCGCAACGCCTACGATACGCGCCTGGTGGTCAGGCTCAAGCCGCGCGCCGAACGGCGGCACAGCCAGGACGCGGTGATGAAGGAGGCGCGCAAGAAGGCGCGCAGCGTGCCGGGGGTCAAGGTCACCGCCTATCCCTACCCGCGTGCCGGGGAGAGCAGCGGCGGCCAGTTCAAGTTCAACGTGGTGGGGCCGAACCTGGACGAGGTCGGGCGGCTGGCGGACGATTTCGCCAACCACCTGGCGCGCTACCCGGCGCTCGGCAGCTTCGACCGCCGCGCCGAAAACCGCCTGCCGAAGCTGACGCTGGCGATACGGCACGAAGCGGCGGCGCGCGCCGGACTGTCCACGGCCGACCTGCTGGATGCGCTCAACCTGCTCACCAGCAGCGCCAAGATCGGCAATTTCTCCGACGGGGACGGCGAGCGCTACGAGGTGCGGCTGCAGGCCGCGGACTACGCCTTGAGCCGGCCGCAGGATCTGGAGGCGGTGTATCTGCGCAACGCCAGCGGCACGCTGGTGCCGCTCTCCAGCGTGGCGCAGGTGCAGCACCGTCTCGGCCCGACTCAGATCAGCCGCATGGGACAGATGTACTCGGTGGGGCTGGCCAGCTCGCCCGATCTGCCGCTGGCCGACGCCATGCAACTGGTGCGCCGCGAGGCGGCAACGTTCCTGCCGCCGGGCTACCGCATCGAGTTCCTCGACGAGGCGCGCGAGCTCGACCGCACCGGCGGCGAGCTGGTGTCGGTGTTTGTGCTGGCGTCGCTGATGCTCTACCTGATCCTCGCCGCCCAGTTCAACAGCTTCCGCCAGCCGGCCCTGATCATGTTGGCCGAACCGCTGGCGCTGGTGGGCGGCCTCTTGGCGCTGTGGCTGACAGGGCAGACCCTCAACGTCTACTCGGTGATCGGGCTGGTGCTGCTGATCGGGCTGGTGGCCAAGAACGGCATCCTGCTGGTGGACATCACCAACCAGTACCACGTGCAGGGACTGACCGTGGACGAGGCCCTGCGCGTGAGCTGCCCGATCCGGTTGCGCCCGGTGCTGATGACCACGCTCACCGTGATCCTGGCGATGCTGCCCGCCGCGCTCGGCCTCTCCGCGGGGGCGGAAACCAACGGGCCGCTGGCGGTGGCGGTGATCGGCGGGCTGCTCTTCTCCACGGTCCTGACGCTGTTGATCATTCCCTGCGGCTACCTGTTGCTGGAGCGGCACGGGCTGCGGCGCTGAGGCATGCCGGAGGGGGCGCCCCGGCTTTTGTATGCCGGACGCCACGTATTGCAGCTTGAAATGTGAAGCGTTCCCAAACACTGGCATGATGGCGGTGTCCAGGGGGTGGCGGGGAAACGTCGGCATGAAAGCGAGTTGGTACGTTTGGGTACTGCTGTGCGGGCTGTTTGCCGGGCCGGCCGCGACCGCGGCCGAGCTGCACGTCGCGGTCGGTCTGGCCAAGCCGCCGTATGTGGAAGAGGGCGGGCAGAGCGGGATGGAAGTGGAGATCGTGCGCGCGGCCTTGCAACAGGCCGGTTTCCAGCCGGTGTTCGAGGTCTACCCGCAGGCGCGCGGGCTGATGCTGCTGCAAAGCGGCCGCATCGACGCCATGCTGACGCTGGCGCCGGATACCCCGGTCGAGGCCTTTCGCTCGGCGCCGGTGTTGTATTACCGTAACCGTGCCATCGTGCTCAAGTCATCCGGCATCCGGCTGGAGCACCTCGCCGACCTGGCGCGCTACAGCGTGGCGGGGTTTCAGAACGCCCGGCTGCTGCTGGGGCCGGAGTTCACCGCGGTGATGGCCCGCCATCCGCGCTACGTCGAGCTTGCCGATCAGCAGATCCAGAATCGCCTGCTCTACCTGCACCGGGTCGAGGTGGTGGTGGGCGACAGCCTGGTGTTTCATCAGAATAATCGCGCGCTGGGGACGCGTCTCGACACCTCGGCGGAGCTGGCCGAGTTCGATCTCTTCCCGCCGTCGCCGCGCTCGGTCGGCTTCCTGCGCGAGGAGCAGCGCGACGCCTTCGATCGTGCACTGAAGGCGCTGCAGCGCAGTGGCGAGGTGGCGCGCATCGTGGCGCGCTACCGCGCCGCCTACGGTTTCGATTAAACGGTTTTGGGGTCAGCGCCGCGCCGGCTTCGCCAGCGCCTTCAGGGCGTGGGCGGCGGCGGCCAGGCCGAAGCTGGCGGTGACCGCCATGCTGGCGCCGAAGCCGGCGCACGACAGCCCCTGCGGGCCGCGCTCGCCGAGGTCGCAACTGGGCGCGTCGGGGTAGACCAGCTGTTCGGTGGAGAACACGCAGGGCACGTGCAGCTTCTTGCCCGGCTCGCGCGCGAAGCCGTGGTGGCGGCGCAGGTTGTAGCGCAGCTTGGCGAGCAGCGGGTCGTAGGTGACCTCGCCCAGGTCGGCGACGCGGATCTGCGTCGGGTCCATCTGGCCGCCGGCGCCGCCGGAGACGATGAAGGGCTGGCGCCGTTTGACGCACCAGGCCGCCATGGCGGTCTTCACGCGCAGGTTGTCGATGGCGTCGATGACGAAGTCGTAGCCCCGTCCCAGCATGTCTTCCAGATTGCCTTCCTCGACGAACTCCTCGATCTCGACGACCTCGCAGGCCGGGTTGATGGCGCGCACCCGTTCCGCCAGCACGCTGACCTTGGCGCGGCCGTAGTGCGGGTCGAGCGCAGGGAGCTGGCGGTTGGTGTTGGATTCGGCGACGTTGTCGAGATCGATCAGGGTCAGCTTGCCGACGGCGCTTCTGGCCAGCGCCTCGACCGCCCACGAGCCGACGCCGCCGACGCCGATCACGCAGACGTGGGCGTGGCGGAAGCGTTCCAGCGCCGCCGCGCCATAGAGGCGGGCGATGCCGCCAAAGCGGCGGTCGAGATCGGCATCGGACGGGTTCATCAACATCTCCGGCAAGGCGTCAAAGCGGCGAAGGATACTGCATGTGGAGTTGGTGGGCCATATATGGTCCGGGTCGACGTGGTGCGGCGCCGACAGTTTGTAGGATGGGTGAAGGTCGCCGCTACCGAAACCCAGCGGTGGATGTCGATGGGTTCCACTGCGCTTCACCCATCCTACGCTTCAGACGGCACTCGAACTCATCAGGCTCTTGGCGCTGCTCCGACAGTTCAGGACGGTGCATCGGCGTCTTCGAGCAGGTAATCGGCGAAGCGCATGATCACCGCACGCGGCTGGCTGCGTTTCCACACCAACAGCGTGGGTGCGCGTGCTGTTCCGGGAGGGAGGCGGTGGCGTGCCAGCGCGGCCTGGCCGGCGTACTGGTCGAGCAGTTTTTCCGGCACCAGCGCCACGCCCATGCCGGCGGCGGCGCAGCCGAGCATGGCGTGGTAGGAGGACAGCTCGACCTGGCGCTGCGGTAGGCGGCCGGCGCTGGCGAACCAGTCTTCCAGGCGCTGACGGTAGCCGCAGCCGGGCTGGAATGCCAGCAGGGTGTCGTGGGCGACGTCGCGGGCGTCGCGCACCGGCGGGTGGTCGAGCGCCGTCACCAGCACCAGCTCCTCCACGCCGATGAGGCGGCTGTCGAGCCGGGGGTCCAGCTCGCCGCCCGCCGGTTCGGCCACCAGCGCCGCGTCCACCTCGCCGCGCAGCACGCGCTGGCACATCGGCAGCGAGGGGCCGGTGGAGAGTTCCAGCTCGACCTCGGGGTAGTCGCGGTGGAAGCGGCTCAGCGGCAGCGGCAGCCGGGTGGCGGCGGTGTTTTCCATCGAGCCCAGACGGAAGCGGCCGGCCAGGCGCTGCCCGGCGAGGTCGTCGCGCGCGGCGGCGGCCAGGCCGAGCAGCTGGCGGGCGTAGCCCAGCAGGCGTTCGCCGTCGGCGGTGAGCACCAGCTGGCGCCCCTCGCGCTCGAACAGGTCGACACCCAGGTCCTGTTCCAGCTTGCGGATGCGGGTGGTGATGTTGGACTGCACGCGGTGCAGCCGCTCGGCGGCGCGGGTGACGCCGCCGGCTTCCACCACGGTGCAGAACACGGTGAGGTCGGAAAGATCCATCTCGATACGAGAACGGTTAAGAAGTAATTATTCATTTTACCGCATGGCCGCCGTCGCGCTACCTTGTCGTGCATGAACAGGGTGCAGGAGGGGGAGATGCGTCGCGGAATGCTGTTTGCCATGTTGGCCGTGCTGATCTGGAGCGGTTTCATCGTGGTATCGCGGCTGGGCGGGCGGAGCGCGCTGACGCCGTACGACATGGTGGCGCTTCGCTTCGGCGTCGGCGCCGTGCTGCTGCTGCCGCTGTGGGCGTGGCGCCGTACCCGGCTGCTGGACGGGCGGCTGCTGCGTCTCGGGCTGATCGGCGCGCTGGGCTACGCGCTGCTGGCGTACTGGGGCTTCCGGCTGTCGTCGGCGCTGCACGCGGCGGTGTTGTTGCCGGGCCTGCTGCCGTTCCTGGTGCCGCTGTGGCTGTGGCGGCTGCAGGGCGAACTGCCGGAGCGGGCCAAGCTGGTCGGGCTCGGCCTGATTGCCGCCGGCGTTGGCTGCGTGGCGGTGGAGAACTTCGCCGGCGCGGCGAGCGGCTGGGGCGATCTGCTCCTGGTCGGTTCGGCGCTGTGCTGGGCCTGGTACAGCGTGACGGTGCGGCGCTACGCCATCCACCCGATCGACGCCACCATCGGCAGCGCGCTGTGGGCGGCGCTGTGCTTCATGCCGGTCTACTGGCTGGCGCTGCCGTCCGGCCTCGCCATCGCCCCGTTCGGGGCCATCCTGCTGCAGGCGTTCTACCAGGGCGCGCTGGCGGTGGTGGTAACCATGCTGCTCTACCTGTACGCTGTCGAGCACATCGGCGCGGCGCGCATGGGGGCGATGATGGCGCTGGTGCCGGCCTTGTCCGGCGTGCTGGCGCTGTGGCTGCTGGCGGAACCGTTGTCGGGCTGGCTGCTGGCCGGACTGGTGCTGAGCAGCGCCGGCGCCTGGCTGGCGGTCCGTCCCCCGTCGTTTTTATCCACAAGGAGCTTTGCATGCCTTACGTCAACATCAAGATTACCCGCGAGGGAGCCACGGCCGAGCAGAAGGCCGAACTGATCCGCGGCGCCACCCAGCTGCTGGTCGACGTGCTGGGCAAGAACCCGGCCACCACGGTGGTGGTGATCGACGAGGTCGAGACCGACAACTGGGGCATCGGCGGCGAGACGGTGACGCAGCGGCGCGCAGCCGGGCAGTAGGGATTGCGGCTGGCGCTCGCCGGCTCGGCTGCTATCCTTCTAGGTGAGCCTGTCAAGAACGGCACCGACGTTCCGCTGGCGGCTCGTCCCTCCGTTCCCAACGTGGAGACAGACCCATGAAGCAGCAGCCGAGTTTCGACATCGACCTCGACAAACACTACAACCCCACCGTGGTCATCGCCTGCACCCAGTGTGGCCATGAAACGCGCCAGCATCTCGATACCCTGGCTCCGGACCAGGCCGCCGCCTTGCGTTGCGACTGCGGCGCCGACATTTCGCTGGACAGCACCGCGCTGGACAAGGCGCACCGTCTGGCGGCCGACATCAAGCAATCCTACCGTATCCATTAGAAGGACCAGCCAACCCTGTAAGCAGCGAGAACCTTCCGGTTCTGACAGCCGGCATGCGATGCTGGCACAATCAGGCAAGAGCCTGACTGAGAATTCGTTTCGACGGCGGCCACGAGTCGCCGTCGGTCATTTCACGAGCCGATTCCAGTAGCGAGCGAGCCCCTGCAGGAGGCGCGCCGTCGACGCTGTTAGGATGGGGGCGCAACGCGCAACCCGTCGCTCGATGGCGATGGGTGCCGGCACCGATGGAGCAAGGGTGCCTTCACCCCTCCTGTGCGCCCTCACGATGCGAGGGGCGGCCGTCTCATGGCATCGGCTCAGAGGGGATACCATGCAGTGGATTGATGTACGCAGCGACACCGTGACCCAGCCGACACCGGCGATGCGCCAGGCGATGTTCGACGCCGTGGTGGGCGACGACGTCTACGGCGACGACCCGACGGTGCAGGAACTGGAACGCGCGGCCGCCGAGCGTCTCGGCAAGGAGGCGGCGCTATTCGTGCCCAGCGGCAACTTCGGCAACCAGCTGGCGCTGTTGACGCACTGTCGGCGCGGCGACGAGGTGATCCTGGGCGACGACTGCCACATCGTCTGGCACGAGACCGGCGGCGCGGCGGTGATCGCCGGGGTGCAGTTGCGTACCATCGCCAGCCCGGACGGGGTGCTCAGCGCCGCCGAGGTGGCGAAGCGCATCCGTATCGGCGACGACATCCACCATCCGCACACCGGGCTGATCTGCCTGGAGAACGCCCACAGCAACGGCCGGGTGATTCCGCTCGCGGCGATGCAGGCGGTGGCCGAAGTGGCCGCTGCGCACGGCGTGCCGGTGCACCTGGACGGCGCGCGCGTGTTCAACGCGGCGACCTATCTCCAATGCGACGTGCGCGACATCACGCGTCACGCCGACACCGTGATGGTGTGCCTGTCCAAGGGGCTGGCGGCGCCGGTGGGCTCGATCCTGGCCGGTCCCGCCGGGTTCATCGCCCGTGCGCGCAAGAACCGCAAGCTGATGGGCGGCGGCTGGCGCCAGGCCGGCGTGCTGGCGGCGCCGGGGCTGATCGCACTGACCGAGATGAGCCAGAGGTTGGCCGAAGACCACGCCAACGCGCGCTACCTGGCCGAGCGGCTGGCAACGCTGCCGGGGGTGACGGTCGACCTCGCCAGCGTCGAGATCAACATGGTGTGGTTCCGCCTCGCCGACTCGGTCGACGTGGCGCGCCTGATGGCGGCGCTCACGGAGGCCGGCATCAAGGCCAATCCGCCCGAGGCGGGCATGATGCGCATCGTGACGCACTGGCAGGTCGGCCGCGCCGAGGTCGAGCGCGTGCTGGCGGCGCTGCAGCAGGCCCTGGTGGGCTGAGTGGTCCGCCGCTCCTCGCCGGCCGGGAGGCGCTGGCGAGGAGCCAGCGCCGCTATACATCCCCGGCAAGGCCGCTTTGCCGCCTGCCCGAACCTTTTCCGGAGTGTGCCATGCGCCCTGTTGTTGTCGGTCTTGTCCTGATGGCGAGCGTCTCGCTGGCCGCTGCGGCCGAGACCTTGGAAAGCGTTTCGCCCCGTGACGGGGTCGCCCAGCGTTTCCTGCTGCTCAAGCCGGAAGGGCCGCCGCTGGCCAGCCTGATTCTGTTCAGCGGGGGCGATGGCAATCTCAAACTGTCCGACGATGGCCGGCTCGGCAGCGGCGCCGGCAACTTCCTGGTGCGCACCCGTGCCCGCTGGGTGGCGCAGGGCTTCACGGTGGCGGTGGTGGATGCCCCGTCCGATCATGCCGCAGAGGGCCTGGCGGGGGATTTCCGCGGCACGCCGGCGCACGCCCAGGATATGGCGGCCGTGATCGACTTCCTGCGCCGGCAGGCCGACGTGCCGGTCTGGCTGGTCGGCACCAGTCGCGGCACCACCTCGGCCGCCTCGGTCGCGATCAAGCAACGGGACAAGGTGGACGGCTTGGTACTGACCTCCAGCATCGACCATGGCCGCGGCAATCTGGCGGATTTCAATTTGCAGCGGGTGACCCAGCCGGTCTTGCTGGTCCAGCACCAGCGCGACGAATGCCAGGAAAGCCGGCTGGACAACCTGCAGCCGGTGGTGGACAAGCTGACGGCGGCCCAAGCCAAGGAACTGATCGTGGTGGACGGCGGCAATAACCGTGGCGACCCATGCCAGCCCTGGGCCTGGCACGGTTACAACGGCATCGAGGACCAGGTGGTGTCGCGGGCCAGCGCCTGGATCAAGGGGCATCTGGCCCGGTAGCGGCATTTGGCGGCAAGGGCGCGGGGTGCTACCCTCGGCCCCATTGCAACCTTCGGCCAACCCGACATGCCTGACCACGACCCCCACCGCTGGCTGGAAAGCCTCGACAGCCCCGACGTCACCCGCTGGGTGGAGGCGCAGAACGAACGCACCCGTGCCCAGCTCGACGCCGACCCGCGCTTTGTCCCGCTCGCCGCCGACATCCTCGCCACCCTGCGCGACACGCGCCAGATTCCGTTCTTCGCCGAACACGCCGGCTGGCTCTACAACTTCCACCAGGACGAAGCCCACCCGCGCGGCGTCTACCGCCGCACCACGCTGGCCGCCTACCGTGCCAACGCGCAGGACTGGCACACCGTGCTCGACCTTGACGCGCTGGCCGCGGCGGAGGAAGTCGACTGGTATCTCGACGGCGTGTCGCACTACACGCTGCAACCGGCGCGCGTGCTGCTGAGCCTGACACCGGGCGGTTCCGACGCCACCGTGACGCGCGAGTACGATCTCGAGGCGCAGGCCTTCGTCGCCGGCGGCTTCGCCTTCCCCTACGGCAAGAACCACATCGCCTGGCGCGACCTCGACAGCGTGTTCGTCTGTCCGGCCTGGGAAGACGAGCAGCTGAGCCGTGCCGGCTACCCGCGCGAGGTGTGGCTGCTCGAGCGCGGCCAGGGCTGGGACGCCGCCGTGCCGCTGCTCAAGCTGCCCGAAGACGCCATGATGGCGGCCGCCTGGCGCTTCCTCGACGCGGATGCGACGCCGTTCGACATCGTCGAGGCTTCCGACTCGTTCTACAGCAAGACCTACTACCATGTCGCCGCCGACCGCGCGCTGACCGCCTTGCCCTTGCCGCCGAAGAGCGAGATCGAGGCCTACAGCCACGGCGACCTGATCGTCAAGCTGGCCGACGACTGGAACGTGCACGGTCAGCAGTACGTCGCCGGCAGCCTGCTGGCGGTGGCCTGCGACGCGGCGACCGGGCAAGTGGGGCGCATCGCCGCGCTGTTCGAGCCGGGCGAGCGCCAGTCGGTGGAAATGGTCGAGGCCACGCTGAACCTGCTCGCGGTGATCGTGCTCGACAACGTCAAGAGCCGGCTCGTCACGCTGCGCCGCGCCGGCGGCGAGTGGCAGCAATGCGCCAACCCGCTGCCGCAGGACGGCGTGATCGAGTTCGCCGACCAGCCGTGGCAGAGCGACGTGCTCTACTACAGCTACAGCGACTTCCTCACCCCGGCCGGGCTGTACCGCATCGACCTCGGCGGCGATGCGCTGCCCGAGGTGCTGCGCCAGCAGCCGGCGGCGTTCGACGCCAGCGCCTTCGTCGCCGAGCAGTGGCACGCCGTCGCGCCCGACGGCACCGCCATTCCCTACTTCGTGGTGCGCCCGCGCGACCTGCCGTTCGACGGCCAGGCGCCGACGCTGCTGTACGGCTACGGCGGCTTCGAAGTGCCGATGATGCCGTACTACATGGACAACTTCGGCCCGCAGTGGCTGGAGAAGGGCGGCGTGTTCGCGGTGGCCAACATCCGCGGCGGCGGCGAGTTCGGCCCGGCCTGGCACCAGGCGGCGCAGGGCGTCAAGCGCGCGGTTAGCTTCGACGACTTCGCCGCGGTGGCGGAAGACCTGATCGCGCGCGGCGTCACCTGCCCGCGCCGGCTCGGCATCGAGGGCGGCAGCAACGGCGGTCTGCTGGTCGGCGCCTGCATGGTGCGCCGTCCCGAGCTGTTCCACGCCGTGGTGTGCGAAGTGCCGCTGCTCGACATGCTGCGCTATACCGAGTTGTTGGCCGGCGCCAGCTGGATCGACGAATACGGCGACCCGGAAGATCCGGAAACGCGCGCGCAGCTCGCCGCCTACTCGCCCTACCATCAGGTGAGCCCCGAGGCGCGCTACCCGCTGGCGCTGTTCACCACCAGCGCCAAGGACGACCGCGTGCACCCGGCGCACGCGCGCAAGATGGTGGCCAGGTTGGCCGAACACGGCCACGACGCGCTGTTCATCGAGACCGACGCCGGCGGCCACAGCGGCAACACCGGCCAGCAGCAGACCGCGGCCGAACTGGCGCGCGTGCTGGTGTACCTCTACCGCCAGCTGATGGATTGAGGAAAGGTCCCGGGCGGCACCGGACCGCGCGGCAGCGGAGGAGACCGAACACCCCGGCGGCGGCCGGGGTGTTGTTTTTTGCGGTGCATCACGGGGAAATATGTATGCATAATGGATTTAACGTTATCCAAAAGGCATAATCGTTGGTTTTGACACAACCTCATCATCACGCCATGTCCACATCGCTTCGCCCCCTGTTGGCCGTCCTCGCCCTGGCCCCGGCCTGCAGTGCCTTCGCCGCCACGCAACCGGAATTCACCCTCGGCACCGAGCTCTACCACGAGAAGTACGAGGAGGAGGTCGGCGGCGCCAAATTCATGCAGGAAGAAGCCTGGATGGCCGGCCTCAACGGCTCGGCCCGCTTCTTTCTCGCCGACAATCACGCCGTCAAGTTCAAGGGCCGCTACGCCCAGGGTGAATCCGACTATACCGGCGGCTATAACGGCGGTCCGGGCTACGGTTCGCTGCGTATCGACGGGCTCGATCGTTCCGTCTACGAACTGCACGGCGCCTACGAATACACCTCGCCGTGGGAAGACCACCCGGTGATCTCGTCGCTCGGCCTCGGCTACCGCAACCTGACCGACCGCCTGGACCAGGGCGGGCCTGGCGGCTACAAGCGCGTATCGGAGTACTGGTACGCCACCCTGGCGTTCGAGTCGTCGTTCTTCCTCGGCACCTCCTACTGGCAGGCGACGCCGCGCGTAGCCTACAACTACCTGCTACAGGGCAAGCAGCATAGCTACCTGTCGAGCGGAGAGCTGCAGAACGATCAGAACAAGGGGCACGGTTTCGAGCTGGCGATGAGCTTCAGCCGCCCGATCAATCTCGGCGCGCGCAGCACCCTGTCGGTGACGCCGTTCTTCCGTTACTGGGACATCAAGAAGAGCGAGAGCATCTATACCCTGAATGGGGGTCTGATCTACGAGAACTACGAGCCCAACAACACCACCAAGGAATTCGGCCTGAACCTGTCGCTGGGCTTCTGAGACCACGGACGGACAACAAAACGCCCCGGCTTGCCGGGGCGTTTTTCATGCTGGCGGGGTGGTCTGCGCTCAGAACTGCAGGCCGACGCCGACGTAAGGACCATCCGCCAGCTTGCGGTTGCGCTGCGAGTCTTCGCGCTTGACGTCGAAGTAGCGGTAGCCGGTTTCCACGGTGAACAGCGGCACCGGGTTCCAGCGCAGGCCGGCGTTGACGTCGTTGACCTCGCGGATGCTGCCGCTGGAGGCGCCGGACGGGGCGAAATAGCCCTGGCCGAACAGGCTGAAGTTGGAACCGAGGTCGAGCGCGGCGCGGCCGCCGAGCGCCGCGGCGGAGCCGTAGCCGTCGGCGTCGACGTAGATCGCCTTGGCGCCGGCGGCGACGGTCAGCGGACCGGCCGGAACGGCGAATTCCAGGCCGACGCTGGCGCTGTCGTCGCCGTGCTTGTTGTTCAGGTAGTCGGCGGTGAAGCCGAGGCCGAGGCCGTTCGGGGTGCGCGACAGCGTCACGAAGTCGTCGCCGGCGCCGAGCGACAGGTTGCCGGCCTGTGCCAGCCCGCTGATGGCCACGAGGCCAAGGAGGAGGGTGGTCTTTTTCATGTGCTCTCCGAAAGGGAAGTTGCTGCGGGGAAGGGAGTAGACCACGCTCGCTCCCCCGGGTTCAACCGCCGAGCAAATCCAGCAGTTCGGACAGCCGCGTTTTCAGCGCCGCCACTTCGGCTTCCAGTGCCGCGACACGGCCGGTCAAGCCGACCTCGATCGGTGCTGCGGCCCCGGGCGGGACGAGTTCCGGCTCGCCGCTCAACAGGTGCGCCCAGCGCGCCTCGCGCTCGCCTGGCTGGCGCTCCAGCTTGACCACCAGCGGCGGGTACTTGTCGGCCAGCGTCGCCAGCGCGGTGTCGACTTCGTCGACGCCGGAGAAGGCGTAGATGCGGCCGGCCTTGCTGCGGATCTCGGCCGCGGTCTGCGGGCCGCGCAGCAGCAGCACGCACAGCGCCGCCACGCGGGCGCCGTCGATGTTCCAGGCGTAGGGCAGGCGGTGCTCGTACTTGGCGACGCGGCTGCCGGCCGGCAGCCGCTCCCCGACCAGCTTCTGCTCCATCAGGCTCGCCAGCGCCTGGCTCAATTCGGCCTCGGACAACTGCATCACCGGTTCGCGGCTGGTCAGCTGGTTGCAGGCGGTCAACAGTCCGTTGAGCGTCATCGGGTAGGCGTCCGGGGTGAGCGCCTGCTTTTCGATCAGCGCGCCCAGCACGCGCACTTCTGCCGGCTCGAGTTGGTGAGTGTCCATGGCGGTGCTCCTTTGTTGTCGTTTATGCCAAGGATGATCGCACCAAGCTGTCTCTCAGCCAACCCTCGGCTCGGGCGAACGGAAGGCGATTTGTTTGAGCGGGCGCAAGGAAGCGCAACGTCGCAGGGAGCAACATCGGTCGGAATCCGGCGGCTTGACAGCAGGCGGCAGCGACGCCACCCTGTGCTCTTTTTTTCAGCGTTCATAAGCACATCATGATTCGAGCCGACCTTCTCTTGGTGGAACAGGGCCTTGCCGCCTCGCGCACCGCTGCCCAGAACCTGATCGCGGCCGGGCGGGTGAGCGTCGACGACGACGGACGCTGCGTCGTCGTTGCCAAGCCGAGCCTGAAGCTCGCGCCCACGGCGCGCCTGCTGGTGACGCCGGACGAGGCCGACCGTTTCGTCTCGCGCGGCGGGCTCAAGATGCAGGGTGCGCTGGCGACGGCCGGGCTCGACGTGAGCGGCATGAGCGCGCTCGACGTCGGCCAGTCCACCGGCGGCTTCACCGACTGCCTGTTGCAGTCCGGGGCGAGCCGTGTGGTGGGGGTGGACGTGGGGCACGGCCAGCTCGCCGCCAGGTTGGCCGAAGACCCGCGCGTCACCTTCTTCGAGGGCGTCAACGCCCGCGCGCTGGACCACGCCGCGCTGTTGGCGGCCAACCAGGGGGTGCCGTTCGAGCTGATGGTGTGCGACGTGTCGTTCATCTCGCTGACCCTGGTGCTGCCCTCGGCGCTGCCCCTGATAGCCCCCGGCGGCTACCTGCTGTCGCTGGTCAAGCCGCAGTTCGAAGTGGGGCGCTCCGGTATCGGCCGCGGCGGCATCGTCAAGGACGAAGGGTTGTACGACGGGGTTCGCCAGACCATCACCACGCTGGTCGAGCAGCTCGGCTTCGAAGTGCTGAAGTGGTTCGACAGCCCGATCAAGGGCGGCGACGGCAACCGCGAGTTCTTCATCTTCGCGCGCCGGCCGCTCCACCCCGTGCGCTGAGCCTCGTGGCGGCGCTGATTCGCGCCCGATTTAAGCTTATGGCATAATAGCAAACGATTGTTCGAAAGGAGACGCCGACTGATGGCCGAATTTCTGTCGATTATGGCGGTCGTGATGCTGGCCCTGGTCGCCTGGGTGGTCCGTTCCCGCCGTCCGCCGGCGCGGCGCGTGCCGGCCGATGAGCCGTCTTACGCGCGCCACACCCAGACCCGCGCCATCGACGTGCCGTCGCAGATGACCGGGCGCGACTACGGCATCCTGCTGCGCGCCGCGCACGGCGACCGCAGCCGCCTGGAAACCTGGGTGTTGGCCGAGCAGCAGCGCGCCACGCCGCCGCTCAGCCGCGACGAGGCGATGGAGCGCCTGGCCGAAAGGCTGCGCCTGTCGCGCAGTTGAGCCCGTTACGCGAAAACCAAACAGCCCCGGCGTGCCGGGGCTGTTTTGCTGGGGGGCGCCGCTTCAGGCCAAGAGCCCGAGGTGGCGCCGCTCCCACGGCGTGATCTGGTGCTGGAAGTCGAGCAATTCCAGCTCCTTCACCGCCAGGTAGGCCTGCACGAACTCGCTGCCGAACAGCCGCTCCGCGCAGGGCGAGGCGCGCATGGCGGCGAGTGCGGCATCCAGCGTGGCGGGCAGGCTGGTGTCGCCCTGCCGGAACACGTTGCCGCTCACCGGCGGATCCGGCGTCAGGTGCTCGGCGATGCCCGCCAGCCCGGCGCCCAGGCTCGCCGCCAGCGCCAGGTAGGGGTTGGCGTCGGCACCGGGCAGACGGTTCTCGACCCGGCGCGCCTCCGCGCCGCAGCGCGGCACGCGCAGCCCGACCGAGCGGTTGTCCTCGCCCCAGGCCAGGTTGACCGGCGCCGCCAGGCCCTTGACGAAACGGCGGTAGGAGTTGGGGTTGGGGCAGAACAGCGGCAGCAGCAGCGGCAGGTAACGCTGCAGGCCGGCGATGAAGTGCAGCAACAACGCGCTGTTGCCGCCGTCGGCGCGACCGAACAGGTTATGGCCGTGCCTGTCGACCAGGCTCTGGTGCAGATGCATCGAGCTGCCCGGCTCACCCGCCAGCGGCTTGGCCATGCACACCGCCGACAGGCCGTGGCGGTGCGCGGTTTCCTTCAGCAGGTACTTGAACAAGAACATCTGGTCGGCCAGGCGCAGCGCGTCGCCGTGGCGCAGGTTGATCTCGAACTGGCTCGGTCCCATCTCGTGCAGGAAGGTGTCGCTGGCGATGCCGAGCCGCTCGCAGCCGCGGTAGACCTCGTCGAAGAACGGCGCGAGGTCGTTGCGCGCCGACAGGCTGAAGGCATCGCCGCCGGCCTCGCGCCGCCCGCCGCGCAGCGCCGGCGACTGGAACGGGGCGGCGTCGCCGTCGTGCGCGGCGAACAGGTAGAACTCCAGCTCCGGCGCCACTACCGGGCTGAGGCCGCGCGCGGCGTAGTCGGCCAGCACGCGCTGCAGCGCGCTGCGTGGCGCCAGTGGCGACAAGCTGCCGCCGTGGTCGACGTTGTCGCAGATCACCACGGCGCGCGGGGTGTCGCTCCAGGGGGCGCGGCGCAGCGTGGCCAGATCCGGGCGCAGCACGACGTCCGGGTCCTGCTCGCCGTAGAAGCGGTAGTCGGGATAGGCGCCGGTGCAGGCCTGCACCGCCACGGCGCGGGGAATGCGGACTTCCTGGCCGTGGGCGAAGACGAGGGCGGGGAGGGTCTTGCCGCGCGGGAAGCCGGTGAGGTCGGCGAACACCAGTTCGACCTCGCACACGCCTTCGGCGCGCAGCCATTCGGCCTGGGCGGCCGGCAGGGCGGTAGCGGACATGATTCGTCCCTTGTGGGGCGGTGGCCGGGTTTCCGTCGCCACCGCGTCGCGCCGCTAGCGGGCGGCGCGCACCGGGGTCACAGCACCCACTGCGGCTTGCCGAGCTTCTCCACCAGGATGCGCCAGGCCTGCAGCAGTTTCTGGAACTTGTTGTTGGCTGGGGCCAGCTCGCGCGCCTTCTTCAACAGCTCGTGGGCGCGGCGCATGTGGCTCTCGTGCCAGCCGTTGCGGTGTACATAGGCCAGCGTGGCGTTGACCAGGTTGAGCATCACCTGCAGGTTGCCCGGCATGTCCTCGTGCGCCTTGGCGAAGCGCTCGATGGCCTGCTCGAACTGGCCGGCCTGGGCGGCGCGCACCGCCTCGTTGTTGAGTTCGATCACCGACTGCACGTTGCTGGCGATGAGCTGGTGGCCGGCGTCGCGGCGGCCGACGTCCTCGAACAGGTCGCCGATCTGTCCCAGCAGCGCCTCGTCGTCGTGGTGGTTGCGCACCAGCGCCTGCATCGCGGCGTCGCCGGCGTCCTGCCGCCCCTGGGCGTAGCAGGCGCGGGCGAACTCCATCTGCGCCTCGGGCGGCAGTCCGGCGCCGAGTGTGGCGAAGCGCTCCTGCGCCTCGCTCAGCAGTTGGGCGGCGCGCTGGCGGTTGCCGCTCTTCAGTTGCAGCTGGCTGTCGCAGACGTCCGCCATCCATTCGCCCACTTCGTTGTAGCGGTAGTCGCGGCGCAGGCTGGCGACGGTGCGCGCGGCGGCGCCGTGCTCGCCCTGCGCCATCTGGACGCGCGCCAGCATGGCGTAGTGGGTGGGGTGGCGGTGCCAGGTGTACTTGGCGATTTCCAGCGTCTCGCGGCTGGCGGCCTCGGCGGTGGCGAGGTCGTGGTTCTTCAGCGCCACTTCGGCCAGCTGTTTCTGGCGCCGGATCACCACCGGCGACAGCCGGGTGGCGCTGGTCAGCATCTGCTGCGCCTTGTCCAGCTCGTGGTTGGTCTGGTGCAGCCGGGCGAGCCAGTCGTAGGCTTCCATCACCCGGTCGTTCTCGCGCAGCACCTCTTCGAACAGCAGGCGCGCTTCGTCGTAGGCCTTCTGCCCGGTCAGCGCCTTGGCCAGGCCGAGCTTGGCCCACGGCACGGTCTTGATGCGCAGCACGTCCATGTAGAGCGCGCGCGCGGTGTCGTAGTCGCCGATCTTGAGCGACAGCGAGCCCTTCAGCTTCATGAAGTCGAGCGCGAATTCGCTCCGCTCGCCGATCTTGCGGCTGCAGGCGTCGATGGCGGAGAGGTATTCGTGGCGCATCACCGCCTCGTCGACGATGCGGAACGCCTCGCGCCGGCGCATGGCGCGCTCCAGCCGCTGCGCCAGCACCTCGCCGGTGAAGGGCTTGAGCAGGTAGTCGTCGGGCGCCTGTTCGGCGGCCGAGATCACGCGCTGGGCGCGGCGCTCGCCGGTGACGATCATGAACACGCACGACTGCTTGATCAGGTTGCGTTCCTTGACCTCCTCGAACAGGTACAGCCCGTCATAGCCGTTGCCGAGGTCGTAGTCGCACAGCACCACGTCGAACTCGTACTTGGCGAGCTTGGCCAGCGCGTCCCCCGCCTTGCTGGCGTACTCGACCTTCTCGGCGCCGAACGACGACAGCGTCATCGCCAGCGCGCGCTGCATTTCCGGCACGCTGTCGATGATCAGGAACAGCCGCTTGGCGTAGGGGTCGGCCATGGGCTGCTCGGCCGGACGCGCGCCCTTGTACGCCGAGGCGATGCTGTGAAACGAGGTGGACTGCGGCTTGAGATCGCTCATCGGGGTATCTTCCGGCAACGGTGCACGGCGGCCGTCAGGCCGCGCTGAGCTTGGCGTAACGCAGGTCCAGCCATTTCAGGCCGTGTTCGGCGAAGTTGATGTGCAGGCGCACGTCGTCGCCGCCGCCTTCGGCGTCGATCACCACCCCCAGCCCGAACTTGGCGTGCGTCACCGACTGGCCGATGGCGAAGCCCTTGAGGTTGGCCGAAGGGCGGCTCGGCGGCGGCTGGTCCAGCCAGGGCGCACGCGTGTTATGCGAGACCGGTAACGGTTTCACTGTAGCAGACAGCACGTGCAGCAGCTGGCCCGGCACCTCGTCGACGAAGCGCGAGCGGATCGGGTAGCGGCTCAGGCCGTGCAGCATGCGGCTCTGCGCCGAGCTGAGGTAGAGCCGTTTGCGCGCGCGCGTCACCGCCACGTACATCAGGCGCCGCTCCTCCTCCAGCCCCTTGGGATCGTTGAAGCTGTTCTCGTGCGGGAACAGCCCTTCCTCCAGCCCGGACACGAACACCGCGTCGAATTCCAGCCCCTTGGCGGCGTGTACCGTCATCAGCTGCAGCGCGTCCTGGCCGGCCTCAGCCTGGTGCTCGCCGGCTTCCAGGCTGGCGGCGCTGAGAAATTCCACCACCGCCTGCTCCGGGTCCTGCGGGAAGAAGCCGGCGGCGGCGTTGATCAGTTCGTCGAGGTTGGCGAGGCGCTCCTCGCTCTCCTTCTTGTCGGCCTCGTACATCGCCTTGAGGCCGGAATCGTCGAGCAGCAGGCTGACGGTCTCGGCCAGGTTCAGCGTGGAGGTGCGCGCGCGCAGCTGGTCGATCAAGAGCACGAACTTGCCCAGGCTGGCGGCGGCGCGGCCGCTGCCGGAGGCGCAGGCGGCCTGCCACAGGCTGATGCCCTGCTCGCGGCTGGCGGCCTGCAGGCCTTCCACGGTGCGCGCGCCGATGCCGCGCGCCGGGATGTTGATGACGCGCAGCAGCGCGTTGTCGTCGTCCGGGTTGGCGATCAAGCGCAGGTAGGCCAGCGCGTGCTTGATTTCCTGGCGCTCGAAGAAGCGCAGCCCGCCGTACACGCGGTACGGCAGCTTGGCGTTGACCAGGGCGTGCTCGAGCGCGCGGCTCTGGGCGTTGGAACGGTACAGCACGGCGATGTCGGAGAGGCGCCAGCCGTCGCGCTGGAGCGCCTTGACCTCGTCGCAGATGAACTCGGCCTCGTCGCCATCGGAATAGGCGTCGTAGAGGCGGATCGGTTCGCCCTCGCCGGCCTCGGTCCACAGGTTCTTGCCGAGCCGGCCGTCGTTCTTCTCGATCAGCGCGTTGGCGGCGGCGAGGATGTTGCCGGCCGAGCGGTAGTTCTGCTCCAGCCGCACCGGGCCGTCGATGCCGAAGTCGACCAGCAGCGAGCGCATGTTGCCGACCTCGGCGCCGCGGAAGGCGTAGATGCTCTGGTCGTCGTCGCCCACCGCGAACAGCGCGTTGTCGCGCCCGGCCAAGAGCTTGAGCCAGGCGTACTGCAGGCGGTTGGTGTCCTGGAACTCGTCCACAAGGATGAAGCGGAAGCGGCTCTTGTAGTGCTCGGCCAGCGCGGCGTTGCGCGACAGCACCTCGTAGCTGCGCAGCAGCAGCTCGGCGAAGTCCACCACGCCCTCGCGCTGGCACTGCGCGTCGTAGGCGGCGTAGAGCTCGATCAGCTTCTTGGTGTAGGCGTCGTGCGCCGACAGCACGTCGGCGCGGGCGCCGGATTCCTTGTTGCCGTTGATGAAGTTCTGCACCGCGCGCGGCGGGAATTTTTCGTCCGAGACGTCGAGGCTCTTCAGCAGGCGCTTGATCGCCGCCTGCTGGTCGGCCGAGTCGAGGATCTGGAAGGTGCTGGGCAGCCCGGCGTCGCGGTAGTGGGCGCGCAGGAAGCGGTTGCACAGGCCGTGGAAGGTGCCGATCCACATGGTCTTGACGTTGACCGGGATCATCGCCCCCAGCCGCGTCTGCATCTCGCGCGCCGCCTTGTTGGTGAAGGTCACGGCGAGGATGCCGGCCGGGCTGACCTGGCCGGTCTGGATCAGCCAGGCGATGCGCGTGGTCAGCACCCGCGTCTTGCCGCTGCCGGCGCCGGCCAGCACCAGCGCGCTCTTGGCGGGCCAGGTGACGGCGGAGAGTTGTTCGGGGTTGAGGCCGGAGAGCAGATCGGACATGGCGGGGCAGCAATCGTCAAAACGCCGATTTTACCCCAGCGCGCCGCCGCCCGTACGGACGGATCGAAGCGCCTCGTCACGGCGGCCGTTGCATAGACAAAAGGTTGGCCGAAGCGGGGCTTCGGCCAGCCTTGGGGCAGTGTGACGCCCTAGCCCTTCACCCCCAGCTCGCGCAGCCGTTCGGCCAGATAGCGGCCGGCGCTGTAGCGCTCCGACAGCACCACCTCGTCGCGCGGGTGCAGGAACAGGGGCAGCGCGACGCGGCTCCTGGCGGCGGCTTCGCCCACCGGGTTGACCACGCGGTGCAGCGTGGACGGGTAGTAGCCGCGCGCGGCTTCGGCCAACATGTCGCCGGTGTTGATCACCAGCGTGCCGAAGTCGCACGGCACGTCCTGCCACTGGCCGTCGCGCCCCTGCACCTGCAGCCCCGGCTCGCTGGCGGCGGGCAGGATGGTCAACAGGTTGATGTCGCCGTGCGCGGCGGCGCGCACGGCGCTGGCCGGTTCGTCGCCGCTCAGCGGCGGGTAGCGCAGCACGCGCAGCAGCGTGCCGCGGCTGTTGGCGATCATGGTCGACAGCGGCTGGCTGTAATGCGCGGCGATGTCGGGCGGGGTGTGGCGCTCCACCCAGCCGAGCAGTTCGGCCGCGAGCGCGCTGGCCACGGCGTAGTAGCGCAGGGTGTCGTCGTGCAGCTCGGGCGGAATGCGCCCCCAGGGGTAGACGTGGTAGTACTCCTTGAGGTCCTTCTGGGTGTGGCCCTTGGCGGTCTCGGACACCGCGGTGGAGAACCAGCCGTCCTGCGTTTCGGGCGAGAAGGCGTAGGCGTGCTTGGCGTAGCTGTCGAAAAAGGCCAGCCAGCGCCGGTACAGGTCCGTCACCAGCGTCTCCGAGATCGGGTGATGGCTGAGCACGGCGAAGCCGGTCTCGTGCAGCGAGCGGGCGAAGCGTTCGGCGGCGTCGGCGGCGCGGTAGTCGACTTGCTGGACGTTCATCTCATGCTCCTATGGGGCATCAAGTCAGGTTGCAGCAAGGGAGCACGGGCGGCGCTGGCACCGCCCCAGGCTGCTGACAAAGTACCCTGTCCAGATTCTACCGGACCCGGCAAAACCGGGCCGCTCCTGACAAGCTATTGAATCCGCAGCCTTCCTTATTTACACGACAAACCCCTTCCGCTTCGCAAAAGGGGTTTGTCAACAATCTCGGGCGGTGCTGGCACCGCGCGTGGCATGGCAGCTTACACCCGCTGGTCCATGTCCAGCCCCGGCGTGCCCGGTCCGGGCGAGCCCACCACCTTGGCCGGCACCCCGGCCACGGTGCTGTGCGGCGGCACGTCGTCCAGCACCACGCTGCCGGCGCCGACCTTGGCGCATTCGCCGACGTGGATGTTGCCGAGGATCGCCGCGCCGGTGCCGATCAGCACACCGTCGCCGATCTTGGGATGGCGGTCGCCGCGCTCCTTGCCGGAGCCGCCCAGCGTCACGCCGTGCAGGATCGAGACGTTGTCGCCGATCACCGCGGTTTCGCCCACCACCACGCCGGTGCCGTGGTCCAGCATCACGCCCTGGCCGATGCGCGCCGCCGGATGGATGTCGGCGCCGGTCACCTCGGAGATGCGGTTCTGCAGGAACAGCGCCAGCGTCTGCCGCCCCTGCTGCCACAGCCAGTGCGTCACGCGCTGGCTCTGGATGGCGTGAAAGCCCTTGAAGTACAGCAACGGGATGGAGTAGCCCTCGCAGGCCGGGTCGCGGTCGTAGCAGGCCACGATGTCGGCGCGCATCTTCTGGCCGATGACGGGGT
Source organism: Pseudogulbenkiania sp. FW507-F1 (assembly GCF_058781125.1). Taxonomy (NCBI): domain Bacteria; kingdom Pseudomonadati; phylum Pseudomonadota; class Betaproteobacteria; order Neisseriales; family Chromobacteriaceae; genus Pseudogulbenkiania; species Pseudogulbenkiania sp. FW507-F1. Next base: position 92,372 of record NZ_JBYSWM010000010.1, read on the forward strand.
CGGCCGCGAGCGCCTCGCGGAACAGCTCCATCAAGGCGCGCGCGTCCATCACCGGGCTCGAGAGCTTGCTCGACAGGTGGAACGCCAGCACGTCTTCCAGCGTGTCGTGGCGCAGCACCGTCATGTGCAGGAAGCTCGCCAGCAGAGGCTCGGCCTGCGCGGCGGCTTCGGCCTCCTTGAAGACGGCAAGCCAGATCGGGTCGTCGTAGTTTTCGCTCATGCTTGTCTCGTTACAGTGTTTGCGGCGGCATTCCAAAAAGCATTAGGAACGAGAACGCGAAGGCAAGTGAGCGGGGCCGCAGACAGTACAGCTAGTACGGCAAGGGCTCGCTGAGCGAATCTTAAGATTCGCACGCGGTCCGCGGCCACGCGGCCGACAACGTTATCGTTTCTAAGGCGCATTTGGAATCACAGCAGCACCACGTCGAACTGCTCCTGTGGATAGGTGGTTTCCACCGACAGCGAGATCGGCTTGCCGATGAAGTCCACCAGCATCGCCAGGCTCTGCGATTCCTCGTCGAGGAACATGTCGATCACCGGCTGCGCGGCCAGGATGCGGAAGCCCTTGGCGTCGAACTGGCGCGCCTCGCGCACGATCTCGCGCTGGATTTCGTAGCACACCGTCTGCGCCGTCTTGATCTCGCCGCGCCCCTGGCAGGTCGGGCACGGCTCGCACAGCACGTGCGCCAGGCTCTCGCGCGTGCGCTTGCGGGTGATCTCGACCAGCCCCAGGCTGGTGAAGCCGTTCAGCGTCACCCGGGTGCGGTCGCGCGCCATCGCCTTGGCCAGCTCGTTCAGCACCTGGCTGCGGTGCTCCTCGTTATCCATGTCGATGAAGTCGACGATGATGATGCCGCCCAGGTTGCGCAGGCGCAATTGGCGCGCGATGGCGTGGGTGGCCTCGAGGTTGGTCTTGAAGATGGTCTCGTCGAAATTGCGGTTGCCGACGAAGCCGCCGGTGTTGACGTCGATGGTGGTCATCGCCTCGGTCTGGTCGATGATCAGGTAGCCGCCGAACTTCAGGTTGACGCGGCGCGCCAGGGCGCGGTCGATCTCGGCCTCGATGCCGTGCAGCTCGAACAGCGGGCGCTCGCCGCTGTAGCGTGCGATCTTGTCCACCGCGTTGGTAACGTACTGCTCGGCGAACTCCACCATGCGGCTGTAGTTCTCGGTGGAGTCGACGATGACGTGCTCGGTCGATTCGCTCACCATGTCGCGCAGCACGCGCACCGCCAGCGGCAGGTCTTCGTAGAGCAGGCTCTGCGGCGGTTCGGTGAGCGAGCGCTGGCGGATGTCGGTCCACAGCTTGCCGAGGTAGCCGATGTCGGCGGCGAGTTCCTGGTCGCTGGCGGTCTCGGCGCTGGTGCGGATGATGTAGCCCTTGGGCGTGCCGTCGGGCAGCAGCTTCTCCAGCCGCGCCTTGAGGCTCAGGCGGTCCTCCTCGTTCTCGATCTTCTGCGAGATGCCGATGTGCTCTTCCTGCGGCAGGTGCACCAGGAAGCGCCCGGCCAGCGAGATCTGCGTCGACAGGCGCGCGCCCTTGGTGCCGATCGGGTCCTTGATCACCTGGACCAGCACGGTCTGGCCCTCGAACAGCATCTTCTCGATGCGCTGCGGCTCGGAAGGATGCTGGCGCTGTTCCAGCACGTCGGCGATGTGCAGGAAGGCGGCGCGCTCCAGGCCGATCTCGATGAAGGCGCTCTGCATGCCGGGCAGCACGCGCTTGACCTGGCCCAGATAGATGTTGCCGACGATGCCGCGGCTGGCGGCGCGCTCCACGTGCAATTCCTGCACGATGGCGTCTTCCAGCACCGCGACGCGGGTTTCCTGCGGCGTGATGTTGACCAGAATCTGCTCGTTGGGGCGCGGCAGGTCGCGTGGCAGCGGAATGGATTGATGCAGCATGCGACGCTCCTTAGGGGAAGACCAGGCCGAATTCGGACAACAGCGCGGCGGTCTCGAACACCGGCAGCCCGACCACGCCGGTGTAGCTGCCTTCGATGCGCTCGATGAACACCGCGGCGCGGCCCTGGATGCCGTAGGCGCCGGCCTTGTCGAACGGCTCGCCGGTGTCGATGTAGCGCGCGATGTCGAGTGCGGTGAGCGGGCGGAAGGCGACGTCGGTGACCGAGGTCTTGAGCAGGGTGCGCTCGCCCTCGCGCACCGCCACCGAGGTCACCACCTGGTGGCTGCGGCCGGAGAAGGCCTCGAGCATGCGGCGCGCGTCGGCGGCGTCGGCCGGCTTGCCGAAGATATCGCCGTCCAGCACCACCGTGGTGTCGGCGGCCAAGAGCGGGCGCGACGGCAGGCCGCAGCTTTCCACCAGGTGCCAGCCGGCGGCGGCCTTGTCGCGCGCCAGGCGCTCGGTATAGGCCACGGCGTTTTCGCCGGGCAGGACCGCCTCGTCGATTTCGGCGTGGATGCGTTCGGTGCGCACGCCGAGCTGCTGCAGCAGCTCGCGCCGGCGCGGACTGGCCGAGGCCAGGTAGATCAGGGTGTCGTTGGTGCTCATGGGGTTGCCGTCAGGGTTTTATTCTTGGACTGCCTGCAAGGGTACCAGAGGCCCTCTCTCCGTACTATCGGCAGCATGGGGGACTTCGGCCAACCCTGAGGGAGCGGGACCCGGCACGGCCCCCTGTTCGCGCGACGACCCGCGCTGCAATGAAAAAACCCGGTCCATGAGGGCCGGGTTCGGGGAGGTGCAACATGGTGATCAGCGGTCGCTGCGCAGCGGGCCGTACTCGACCGGCACCCAGGCGTAGCGGCTGCGCTCGGCGCGCACGTGCCCCAGCCCCGGGAACGGCAGGTGGGCGCCACCCACCCACAACTTGTCGCGTGCGGCGTCGGCGAGCAGCTTCTTGCGCGTGGCCACCGCCTGCTGGCGGTCGACATCGAACTCGATCGCGATGTCGGGGCGGGCGAACTGCGTGGCGTAGCTGTGCACGATGTCGCCCCACAGCAGCAGGCTCTGCCCCTTGGAGCTGAACAGGTAGCCGCTGTGTCCCGGCGTGTGGCCCGGCGCCGGCACGGTGGTGACGCCCGGCAGCAGCGTCTCGCCTTTGCCGTAGATCTTGAGCCGGTTGGCGGCCAGGTAGGGGGCGACCGACTCGCGCGCCATCTTGAACAAGGGCTGGCTGTCCGGCGGCGCCTTGGCCGCGCTGGCCTCGTCGAGCCAGTAGCGCGCCTCGGCCCGTGCCACGTAGACGTCGGCGTTGGGGAACGCCGTCTTGCCCTCGGCCGTGACCAGGCCGCAGGCATGGTCCGGGTGCAGGTGGGTCAGCAGCACGGCGTCGACGTCGGCCGGTTCGTAGCCGGCGGCGCGCAGGTTGTTGATCAGGTTGCCCAGGGTCGGGCCGAAGCAGCGCGCCGAACCGGTATCGACCAGCACCAGGCGCGTGCCGGTGTGCACCAGGTAGCCGTTGACCGCGGTCTGCACGCCGCGCGTGGTGTCGATGAACATGCGCGCCAGCAGGCTCTGCACGTCCCTGGCGCGGGCATTCTTCAGCAGCTTCTGGTCGAGGTCGACGTAGCCGTCGTAGAGCGCGGTCACCTGGAACTCGCCCAGCGCCATGCGGTAGTAGCCCGGCACCTGGGTCTTCAGTTGGGGCGGCGGCGCGGCGTGGGCAAGGCCCGGCGCCAGCGGCAGCAGGCTGGTGCCGGCGAGCGCGAGGCAGGACAGCAGGCGGCGGGCGAGGCGAGGCGACGTCGTGGGCATGACAGGCTCCGTAATGACAATGAACTATCACTTTAGCATCAAGCGGAGGCCATGCGGTGTCAGCGCGGCGGGCCGGCCGTGCGGGCGGACCGTCATTCCCGGGTGACGGCCCAGTGCAGGAAGGCGTCGACCACCGGGGAGGGGTGTGCTGTCGCCGGGCGCGCCAGCACCACGCGCTGCGGCGGCGGATCGTCGCGCAGCGGGCGGCAGGCGATGGGTGTGCCGTCGTAGCTCAGGTCGCCGGCCGGGCGCGTGCACGACAGCGCCACGCCGGCGCCGTGCGCCACCAGGCCGCGCTGCATTTCGAAGCTCTGCACCGTCTGCGCGATGCGCGGCGTCAGCCCCAGGTTCCAGAACAGCGACAGCAGGTAGTCGCGGGTGTGCGGAATATCCTCCAGCACCAGCGGCTGCGCGGCCAGCTCGGCCAGCGACACGGCGGGCTGCGCCGCCAGCGGATGGTCGCCCGGCAGCAGCGCGTAGGGCGCCAGTTCCGCCAGCGTGCGGCATTCCATCTGCGCGTCGGTGGCGAGTTCGTAGGTCAGCGCCAGCTCGGCCTTGCCGGCGCGCAGCGCGCGCTGCACCGTCGCCAGGTCGCCCTCCAGCAGCGTCACCGCGACCTGCGGGTAGTGTGCGCGAAACCCCGCCAGCAGGCGCGGGGCGAAATAGGGCCCCAGATCCTGGAAACAGATCAGCGACAGCTGGCCGCGCAGTTCGCCCGGTTCCTCGCCGCTGCCGAGGCCTGCCGCCAGCGCCAGGATGTCGCGCGCCTGGCCCAGCACGCGCAGCCCGGCCGGTGTCAGCTCGACGCCGCGGCTGGCCTGGCGGCGGAACAGCGCGGTGCCGAGCGCGGCCTCGAGCTGGGCGATGGCGAGCGATACCGAGGGCTGCGACACGTGGCGCGCGCGCGCCGCGGCACTGACGCCGCCGTGCTCGGCGGTGGCGACGAAGTATTTGAGCTGGCGCAACGAGAAGTCGATCATGTTATCCAATAATGAAAAATAGGAAATATATATTTTTATTATCAAAAGCGCCCCGCGATACTGTCGCCAGAAGCCGTCTTACCCACCACCACCCGAGGAGAGACCGATGCCGGCGACGACAGTAGGACAGGATCAGATCGAGGCGTTCCAGCGCGACGGCGCGATCGTGCTGCGCGGGGCGTTCCGCGACTGGGTCGAGCCGTTGCGCGACGGTTTCGAGCAGGTGCTGGCCGCGCCCGGCCCGTACGCCATCGAGAACGTTCGGCCGGGCGAAACCGGGCGTTTCTTCGAGGATTACTGCAACTGGCAGCGCATCGAACCGTTTGCGCGCTTCATCCGCCATTCGCCGGCGGCCGCGCTGGCGGGGCGGCTGATGGGCGCGCAGCGCGTGCAGATCTTCCACGAGCATATCCTGGTCAAGGAGCCCGGCACCGCCAAGCCCACGCCCTGGCATCAGGACATCCCCTATTACTGCGTCAGCGGCCTGCAGACCGCCAGCTACTGGATTCCGCTCGACCCGGTGACGCGCGACAACACGCTGCGCGTGGTGCTGGGCTCGCACCGCTGGCCCAAACTGGTGCGCCCCAAGCGCTGGGCCACCAACGAGAACTTCTTTGCCGGCGCCGACGACTTCATGGAAATGCCCGACGTCGAGGACGGCAGCTACACCCTGCTGGCGCCGGAGCTGGAACCGGGCGACGCGGTGCTGTTCGACTTCCACACCGTGCACGGCGCCGCCGGCAACCCGGGCGGCAACCGCCGCCGCGCCTTCTCGGCACGCTTCCTCGGCGACGACGTGCGCTACGCCGCGCGCCCCGGCCGCACCTCGCCGCCCTTCCCCGGCATCGGCCAGCAAGACGGCGAGCGCCTGCGCGAGGACTGGTTTCCGGTGGTGTGGTCGGCCGACGGCACGGCCTGACCTGACCATGGCGCTGTCGTCGCCAACAAAAAAGCGGGCCGCAGCCCGCTTTTTTCATTGCCGTATCAGCCAAGCCTCAGCTGCGCACCTGGCCGTCGCCCAGCACCACCCACTTCTGGCTGGTCAGGCCGTGCAGGCCGACCGGGCCGCGCGCGTGGATCTTGTCGGTGGAGATGCCGATCTCGGCGCCCAGGCCGTACTCGAAGCCGTCGGCGAAGCGCGTGCTGGCGTTGACCATGACGCTGGCCGAGTCCACTTCGCGCAGGAAGCGGCGGGTGCGGCTGTAGTCCTCGCTGACGATGGCGTCGGTGTGGTGGCTGCCGTAGTCGTTAATGTGCTGGATCGCCTCGTCGAGGTCTTTCACCACCTTCACCGCCAGGATCGGCGCCGAGTATTCGGCGTACCAGTCGTCCTCGGTCGCCGGCACCACCTGGTCGCCGAGGATGATGCGGGTGCGTTCGCAGCCGCGCAGCTCCACGCCTTTTTCCCACAGCGGGGCGGCCAGCTTCGGCAGCATGAATTCGGCGGACGCCTCGTGCACCAGCAGCGTTTCCATGGTGTTGCACGGCGCGTAGCGCTGGGTCTTGGCGTTGACCACGATGGCCACGGCCTTGTCCGGGTTGGCGGTGTCGTCGACGTAGACGTGGCAGTTGCCGTCCAGGTGCTTGATCACCGGCACGCGCGCGTCCTGGCTGATGCGCGCGATCAGCCCCTTGCCGCCACGCGGCACGATCACGTCGACGTACTCGGGCATGGTGATGAGCTCGCCCACCGCGGCGCGGTCGGTGGTTTCGATCACCTGCACCGCCTCGGCCGGCAGGCCGGCCAGGCGCAGCCCTTCGTGCACGCAGCGGGCGATGGCCTGGTTGCTGTGGAAGGCTTCCGAGCCGCCGCGCAGGATGGTGGCGTTGCCCGATTTCAGGCATAGCCCGGCGGCGTCGGCGGTGACGTTGGGACGGGCCTCGTAGATGATGCCGATGACGCCCAGCGGCACGCGCATCTTGCCCAGCTGGATGCCGGACGGACGGTAGGTGAAGTCGTCCATCTCGCCCACCGGGTCGGGCAGCGCGGCGATCTGGCGCAGGCCCTCGGCCATGCCGTGGATGGTCTTGTCCGACAGCGTCAGGCGGTCGATGAAGGCTTCTTCCAGGCCGTTCTGGCGCGCGGCTTCCAGATCGAGCATGTTGGCGGCGATGAGCTGCTCACTGTCGCGCTCGACGGCGTCGGCCATGGCCAGCAAGGCCTGGTTTTTCTGGAGGGTGTCGGCGCGGGCGATGGCGCGGCTGGCGGCGCGGGCGGCGCGACCGACGCGCTGCATGTAGTCCTTGACGTCCATGTTCGGGGTCCTGCGAAATCTTGATGGGAATGCGTCGAGATTACCGCAAAGCGGCAAGGCCGTGCCAGTGCGGCAGGGGCGAGGGCGGCTGTTGCGGCGGAAAAACAGCGCCTTGCGGAATCGTTTGACCCTGCTGCGAGTGTGGGGTAAGGTGGGATTCGAGCAACCGCTTGGTTGAATTGTCGTCATTACGCACAACGGCGCGCCAGACGCCGGCACGGAGGAGAGACCGCATGACCGCATACCGCGATTTTCATCGCCAGTCCATTGATCAGCCCGAGGTTTTCTGGGGGCGCGAGGCGGCTCGCATCGACTGGCACCGCCCCTACGACAAGGTGCTGGCCTACGACAAGCCGCCGTTTCGGCGCTGGTTCGTCGGCGGCGAGACCAACCTCTGTCACAACGCGGTGGACCGGCACGTGGCCGGGCGGGGCGATCAGGCGGCCTTGATCTACGTCTCGAGCGAGACCGGAGAGGAACGGGTTTACAGCTTTGCCGAACTGCAACAGGAAGTGGCGCGCTTTGCCGCCATCCTGCAGGCGCAGGGGGTGGGCAAGGGCGATCGCGTGCTGATCTACATGCCGATGATCGCCGAGGCGGTGTTCGCCATGCTGGCCACGGTGCGGCTGGGGGCGGTGCATTCGGTGGTGTTCGGCGGCTTCGCCTCGGCCAGCCTGGCGGCGCGCATCGAGGACGCCCAGCCCAAGGTGATGGTGACCGCCGATGCCGGGCTGCGCGGCGGCAAGGTGATCGCCTACAAGCCGCTGGTGGACGAGGCGCTGGAGCTGGCCGGGGCGGCGGCGCCGGGCAAGGTGATCCTGGTCAACCGCGGCCTGGCCGAAGCGCCGATGATGAAGCCGGGGCGCGACCTCGACTACGCCACGCTGCGCGCCCGGCACCTGGACGACCGCGCCGAGGTGACCTGGGTGGAATCGAGCCATCCCAGCTACATCCTCTATACCTCCGGCACCACCGGCAAGCCCAAGGGGGTCGAGCGCGACACCGGCGGCTACGCCGTGGCGCTGGCGGCGAGCATGGACTACATCTACGGCGGCGCGGCCGGCGAGGCTTTCTTCTCCACCTCGGACATCGGCTGGGTGGTGGGGCATTCCTACATCGTCTACGGCCCGCTCATCGCCGGCATGGCGACGCTGGTGTACGAGGGCCTGCCGACCAACCCGGACCCGGCGGTGTGGTGGCAGCTCGTGGAAAAGTACCGCGTCTCGGTGATGTTCTCGGCGCCGACCGCGATCCGCGTGCTGAAGAAGCAGGACCCGGCCTACCTGCACCGCCACGACCTCTCCAGCCTCAAGGCGCTGTTCCTCGCCGGCGAGCCGCTGGACGAGCCGACCGCCAACTGGATCGCCGGCGAACTGAAGGTACCGGTGATCGACAACTACTGGCAGACCGAGACCGGCTGGCCGATGCTCACCGTGTGCAACGGCGTGGCGCCGCAGCCGGTCAAGGTCGGCAGCCCCGGCCTGCCGGTGTACGGCTACAACCTCAAGCTGGTGGACGAGGCCAGCGGCGAGGAGGTCGGGGTCGGCGAGAAGGGCGTGATCGCCATCGTGCCGCCGCTGCCGCCGGGCTGCCTGAGCACGGTGTGGGGGCAGGACGAGCGCTTCCTCAACACCTATTTCGGCGGCTTCGCCGATCGGCTGCTGTATTCCTCGTTCGACTGGGGGGTGCGCGACGCCGACGGCTACATCACCATCCTCGGCCGCACCGACGACGTGATCAACGTCGCCGGCCATCGCCTCGGCACGCGCGAGATCGAGGAGGCGGTTTCCGGCCACGGCGCCATCGCCGAGGTGGCGGTGGTGGGGGTGGCCGACGCGCTCAAGGGGCAGGTGCCGCAGGCCTTCGCCGTGGTGCGCGACCCGAGCATGCTGGCCGACCCGGTGCGCCGCGCCGCGCTGGAGAAGGAAGTGATCGCCCGCGTCGCGCACGAGCTGGGCGCGATCGCCAACCCGGCGCGGGTGTTCTTCGTCAACCAGTTGCCCAAGACCCGCTCCGGCAAGGTGCTGCGCCGTTCGATCCAGGCCATTGCCGAAGGGCGCGATCCGGGCGATCTCACCACGCTGGACGATCCGGCGAGTCTGGAACAAGTGCGTCAGGCCATTACCAGAGCCTGAGCCCTTTCGAGGGTGGCGTGTGCGTCACCACTGGGCCGTCTGCCTCCGGGCCGACGGCCGTTTTTTATGCCTACGCTACCTGCGCCAGCGGCGCAGCCAGCAGGCCGGGAAACTCGTGTGCCAGCACGCGGTGGAACGCCTGCAGCCGGGCGTCGTCCTCGTCGTGAAACACGTGGCAGTGCACGCGGCTGCCCTTGGCCTGGGCGTTGTTGAGCAGGTCGGCCAGGGTCAGGAGCTGGTTGGCGCTGTCGGCGTCGAGCCGGGTCAGCGCCAGCGTCAGGGCCACCTCGCCGTGGTCGAGGCCGGCCAGGTACGGGGTCAGCGGCCGGAACAGCCGGTCGTAGAAGGCGGCGGCGTCCTCCGGGCAGCTCACCCCGCGCAGCAGCAGGCGGCCGCTGTGGAAGCGGAAATCCACCTCCGGCGTGGCGGCGCCGGGGGCCAGGTAGAAGTCGGGACGGGCGACGGGCAGGGCGGGTGACAGCATCGGACGGTCTCGCGGCAGGGTGGTGAAGCCGGCGAGTGTAGAGCGCCGCTGTTGCAGCACGATGACGGCGGCCGGAGCCGGGAGAGGTTGGCCGAAGGCTTCGGCCAACCTCGGTGGACGGCGGGCGACGTAGCGAGGGCCGCTCCGCCGCTGACATCAGGACAGGCTTCGTGGCGCCAACGGCGTCTCAGTGCCCCAGCCCGTCGCGCACCTTGCGCACGCCGTACCACACCGCCGCCGCCACGATCGGGATGGCGATGCCGGTGGCCAATTCGGTGTTGAGGTGCACGCCGGCGGCCTTGATGGCCTTGAGCAGGTAGGACAGCAGGCTCACGATGTAATAGGTAAGCACCCCCACCGACAGCCCTTCCACCGTCTCCTGCAGGCGCAGCTGCATCGCGGCGCGGCGGTCCATGCTGGCCAGCAAGGCGCGGTTCTGTTCCTCGTGCAGCACCTCGACGCGGGTGCGCAGCAGCGCGGTGCTGCGCTGCAGGCGATCGGTGAGGCGGTCCTGGCGCTTCACCACGGTGTCGCAGGTGCTCATCGCCGGTGCCATGCGCCGTTCCATGAATTCGTGGAACGGTTGCATGCCGGGCAGGCGGCTCTCGCGCAGCTCGCCGATGCGGCGCTCCACCAGCGAGTAGTAGGCGCGCGTGGCGGAAATGCGGTACTGGCTCTCCGAGATCAGCTGTTCGGCGCGTGTGGAGAGGTCTTCCAGCTCGGTGAGCAGCTGGGCGTCGCCGCTGTCCGGCTTGCCCATGCGCTCGGTCAGCGAGCGCAGCACGACGTCGAGCCGGTCGAGTTCGCGCATCTGCTCCTTGGCGATGGGCAGCGCCAACAGCGCCAGCATGCGGTAGGTCTCGATCTCGAACAGGCGCTGCAGCATACGCCCGGACTGGTTCGGTCCCATCTCCTCGTCCAGCACCACGTAGCGCGAGAAACCCTCCGGCAGGCGCGGGTCGGGGTGCAGCTGCAGGTCGGTGTAGGCGATGCCGTTGCCGTCGCCGATGCGCGAGCCGATCAACTCGCCGCCGCCGAACCAGCGCGCCGCGATCTCGTCCGGAGTGCTGGCCGAGCCGCCCTTGAGCAGCACCGCGTGCAGTGCCACCAGCACCGTGCCGGGCAGGCGGTCGAGCCAGCTCGAGGGCAGGCGGTCGAGCGCGGTGCGGTCGAAGGGCTCGGAAAAATCGCCGGAGAGGATGAAGGTGTAGCGCGCGAACTCGGCGTGTAGCGACCAGCGTACCGTCAGGTCGCCGGCATTCGCGGTGTAGTGCGCGGCGTGGCCGAGCGGGGCCGGCAGGGCCAGCAGCTGGGCCAGCTCGGCCAGTGCCTCGCGCTGGCTGGCGTCGTCGTAGTCGTAGTACAGGGTCAGCGAGGTCAGCCGTGCCGGCGACGGAATCGAGGCGTACGGGCGGGCGTGCGCCTCGTCGTTGAGCACGCGGCGCAGCGGGTGCGGGGTGAGGGTGAGCATGGTGGGTCCAATAGGCAAACGGTTTTAAAGATGCGTGGCGCATGTTTAAAACCGCTTGCCGTACAGCATACCTCAAGCGCGCGCCCGGCTGTCCACCACTTCCGTATTACTCTGCCGTCGCGGCCGAGTGTCGGGGTGGCGCGTGCCGCAGGGGCGCGAAAGCGCCGCCCTGCCGATCTGATGGCCAGTCCGAACTGCGCCTGTCCGGGCCGAGGCATGCGAGAGGGGCCTGATAATCCTCCGCGTCGTAAAGGAAACAGCCCCGCAAGCATTGCCTGCGGGGCTGTTGGATTCAGTGGACCTCCACCTTGACGCCCCGGCGGGGCCGGGGGGATCAGACGCGGAAGCGCCGTACGCTGTGGCCGAGCTGGTGCGCCAGTTCGACCAGCTGCGTGACTCCGCCGGCGAGGTTTTCCGCCACCGCCGCGCTCTGCTCGGCGGCACCGGCCACGCACTCCATGCTGCCGGCGATGTCGCGGCTGGCGACGTGCTGTTGCTGCATCGCGCTGGCGATGCCCTGCGCCTGGTCGCGCGAGGCTTGCGCCGCGGTCTCGTTGCGCTTGAGGCCGTCGCCCACGCTCTCGACGTAGCGGCGGCTGCTCGCCAGCGCCGCCAGGCCTTCGGCGATGGACGCTTCCAGGGTGTGCGACTGGCTGTCGAGCAGCAGCGTGACGCGGTCGATCTCGTTGGCCGAAGCCGCCGACTTTTCCGCCAGCTTGCGCACCTCGTCGGCCACCACGGCGAAGCCGCGCCCCTGCTCGCCGGCGCGCGCCGCCTCGATCGCGGCGTTGAGCGCCAAGAGGTTGGTCTGGTCGGCGATGTCGCGCACCTCGCTGGTCATGCCGGCGATGTCGCGGCTCTTGGCGAGGAAGGCGCCGACCAGCTCGGCGGTGCGGCCCACCACCGCTTCCACCCGCCCCACCTCGTCCACCAGGGTGGCGAGCTGCGCCGTGCCCTGGCGGCTGCTCGCCAGCGCATGGTCCGCCGCCTGGTGCATGGCGTCGCTGACGTCGGCCACCGAAGCCACGCTGACCGACAGCTCCTCGATGGAACCGGCCGATTCGGACGAGGCCCGCGACTGCTCGCGTGCCGCGCCCAGGAGCTGCGCCGACATCTGCGCCAGCGTCTCGGCCAGCCGCTCCAGTTCGCCAGCGCTGTGTTGCACCGTCGCCACGCTGCTGGCGAGGTTGCCGCTCATCTGCTGCATGGCGCCCAGCACCTGGCCGGTCTCGTCGCGTCCTGCGGGCGGCAGCGTGACACTGAGGTCGCCGCCGGCGATGGCGCGTACTGCGCCGACCATGCGCCGCATCGGCACCGTGATGCCGCGGGTGATCAGCCAGCCGGCCAGCAGGCTCAGCAGGATGATGCCGCCGCCGGCGCCAAGGCCGATCCATTTGGCCTGGGCGTAGGCCTGCGCGGCGTCGTCCAGCGCGGCGCGCGTCCTGGCCTGTTCCGCGGCGATCAGCGCTTCCAGCGCCTCGCGCCAGGGGCGCACGGCGGGGATCAACTGCGCGTTCATCACCGCGATGGCGCCGGGCACGTCGTTGGCGAGCCCGAGCTGCATCATGCGGTCGATCACCGGTTCGGCCTGGCGGCGCTGGCGGGCCACCTGCTCCAGCAGCGCCCGCTCCGCGGCGCCGGGGGTGTAGCGCTGCCAGTGCTGCTCCAGTTCGTGCAGCGTGGCATCGTAGTCGCGGCGCGCCGTGGCCATCTTGGCGACGGCCTGACGCTTGCTGGGCTCATCCGGAAACATCACGGCGTCGCGGTAGACGGTGCGCTGGCTTTGCAGGTTGTAGGTAAGGCGGGTGGTCAGCTCGACGGTGCGGTTGTGGTCGAGCGCCACTGTGTCGAGATGATCGCGCAGTCGACTAAGGCCGGTGAGCTGGACCGCCAGCAGCAGCGCCACCAGCAGCGTCATGCCGCCGAAGCCGAGTGCCAGCCGCTGGCCGATACGGAGATGGTTCATTTTCTTGAAGAGAGCCTGAAGCAAACAAAGAAAATGATTCTGGCATGTGCGGGCGCTGCGCCGGTTGACGCAGGTCAAGGGGGCGGTCTGGTCGGCGGGAGTGCGGCGGAAGGACTCAGCCGCGGCGGTGGTGCGCCAGCAGTCGCGACAGCGCCGCGCTCACCAGAGGGTTGCTGACGCTGGCGGCGGCTTCCTCGATGCGCTCCAGCGCCGCCGGGCTGATCGCCAGCGCCTTGGGCGGCTTGACCGGCGGCTTGAAGCGGATGTCGACCTTGACGCGGATCTTGCTTGCCGGGTAGCCGCGGTCGGTCAGCGCCGGCAGCAGGCCCGGGCCGATCATCTTCAGCCGCGCCGCCACCACGCCGTTGTCGGCGTACACCACCAGCTCGCCGTCGCGGATGCGCACCGCGCGGCAGTAGTCGGAGAGGGGCGCCGGCAACAGGCGGCGAAAGGCCGTGTCCAGCGCCATCAGCGCCTTGGCCTCGCTGGCCAGGCGCGACAGGCGGCTGTCCTGGCGGGCGATGTCGCGGAAAGAAAGACTGCTCATGGCGCGAATTCTAGCCGATTGCCGCCATGATGGGCGATTCGCGGCGCGTGCGACCGGTTTTTCCGGGGTTCCCTTGACGCGCCACAACTTTGCCCCCATTACGTGGTCAGTGCTTGTGCTACACTTTTCCCCATTTTTCCGGCCCGCTTGGCCTCTGGATTCGAAAACCGATGATTTCCACGCTTCTCAAGAAAGTGTTCGGTAGCCGTAACGACCGGCTGCTGAAGCAATACCGCCAGGTAGTGGCCCGTATCAACGCGCTGGAAGACGGCCTGCGCGCGCTGTCGGACGAAGACCTCGCCGGCAAGACCCCGCACTTCCGCCAGCGCCTCGCCAGCGGGGAAAGCCTCGACGCGCTGCTGCCGGAAGCCTTCGCGGTGTGCCGCGAGGCCTCGCGCCGGGCGCTCGGCATGCGCCACTTCGACGTGCAGCTGATCGGCGGCATGGTGCTCAACGACGGCAAGATCGCCGAGATGCGCACCGGCGAGGGCAAGACCCTGGTCGCCACGCTGCCGTCCTACCTCAACGCGCTCACCGGCAACGGCGTGCACGTGGTGACGGTCAACGACTACCTGGCCAGCCGCGACGCCGGCATCATGGCCAAGCTGTACAACTTCCTCGGCCTGACCGTGGGCGTGAACCTGTCGCAGATGCCGCACCACCTGAAGCAGGAAGCCTACGCCGCCGACATCACCTACGGCACCAACAACGAATTCGGCTTCGACTACCTGCGCGACAACATGGTGTTCAGCACCGAGGAGAAGGTGCAGAAGAAGCTGGCCTTCGCCGTGGTCGACGAGGTCGACTCGATCCTGATCGACGAGGCCCGCACGCCGCTGATCATCTCCGGCCCGGCCGAAGACAACGTCGAGATGTACCAGCGCATGAACGTGGTGCCGCCGCTCCTGGAGCGCCAGCAGGAAGAAGAGGGCGAGGGCGACTACTGGGTGGACGAGAAGGCGCACTCGGTGCTGCTGTCCGAGCGCGGTCACGAGCGTGCCGAAGAGATCCTGACCCAGATGGGCCTGCTGAAGGAAGGCGACAGCCTGTACTCGGCCACCAACATCACGCTGATGCACCACCTGATGGCCGCGCTGCGCGCCCACGCCCTGTACCACCGCGACCAGCACTACGTGGTGCAGGATGGCGAGATCATCATCGTCGACGAATTCACCGGCCGCCTGATGCCGGGCCGCCGCTGGTCCGAGGGCCTGCACCAGGCCGTCGAAGCCAAGGAAGGCGTGACGGTGAACCGCGAGAACCAGACGCTGGCTTCGATCACCTTCCAGAATTACTTCCGCCTGTACGGCAAGCTGTCCGGCATGACCGGTACCGCCGATACCGAGGCGTTCGAGTTCCAGAGCATCTACAACCTGGAAACCGTGGTGATTCCGACCAACAAGCCGATGATCCGCAAGGACGCGCACGACAAGGTCTACCGCACCGCGCAGGAGAAGTACGACGCCATCCTGGCCGACATCAAGGACTGCCACGAGCGCGGCCAGCCGGTGCTGGTCGGCACCACCTCGATCGAGAACTCGGAGCTGATCGCCGCCCTGCTGAGCCAGGCCAAGCTGCCGCACAACGTGCTGAACGCCAAGGAACACGCGCGCGAAGCCGACATCGTGGTGCAGGCCGGGCGTCCCGGCGTGATCACCGTCGCCACCAACATGGCCGGTCGCGGTACCGACATCGTGCTGGGCGGCAATCCGGAGCCGGAAATCCGCGCGGTCGAGAACGACGAGAGCCTGTCCGAACAGGACAGGACCGCGCGCATCGCCGCCATCCGCAGCGAGTGGTCGCTGCGCCACGAGCAGGTGCTGGGCGCCGGCGGCCTGCACATCGTCGGCACCGAACGCCACGAGTCGCGCCGCATCGACAACCAGCTGCGCGGCCGTTCCGGCCGCCAGGGCGACCCGGGCTCCTCGCGCTTCTACCTCAGCCTGGAAGACCCGTTGCTGCGCATCTTCGCCTCCGACCGCGTGTCGGCGATCATGGAGCGCCTGAAGATGCCGGTGGGCGAAGCCATCGAGCACCCCTGGGTGAGCCGTTCCATCGAGAACGCCCAGCGCAAGGTGGAAGGCCGCAACTTCGACATCCGCAAGCAGTTGCTGGAGTACGACGACGTCGCCAACGACCAGCGCAAGGTGATCTACCAGCAGCGCAACGAAATCCTCGACGAGGAAGACGTCAGCGCCATCGTCACCAATATGCGCGAGGGCGTGCTGTCCGACCTGGTCGACCTGCACCTGCCGCCGGAATCGATGGAAGAGCAGTGGGACCTGCCGGGGCTGGAGAAGACCCTGGAGAGCGAGTACCAGCTCGAGGCCCCGGTGGCGGACTGGCTCAAGGCCGCGCCCAACCTCGACATCCCGGAAATCCGCGAACGCATCATCAAGCAGGCCGAGGCGATCTACCAGGCCAAGGTCGAGCTGGCCGGCGAGCCGGCGATGCGCCAGTTCGAGCGCTCGCTGGTGCTGCAGATGCTGGACAACCACTGGCGCGAGCACCTGTCGTCGATGGACCACCTGCGCCAGGGCATCCATCTGCGCGGCTACGCCCAGAAGAACCCCAAGCAGGAGTACAAGCGCGAGGCCTTCGAACTGTTTGCCGACATGCTCGAGCGCATCAAGAAGAGCGTGGTCAGCGTGCTGATGACGGTGCAGATCCGCAGCCAGGAAGACATGGACGCAGTCGAGCCGCACGAGCTGCCGGAGGTCGAACTGCAGCACGCCGAGCCGGGTTCGGCACTGACCGCGGCGGACGACGAGAACAACCCGTACGCGCCGGCGGCACTGGCGGCGCAGGGCCTGCGCATCGGCCGCAACGACCCGTGCCCGTGCGGCAGCGGCCAGAAGTACAAGCAGTGCCATGGCCGCCTGGCCTGAAAGGCCGATCACCGCTGAGTCAGCGGGCTCGACCTGAGCGCAACAACAACGCGCCCGATGCTGCATCGGGCGCGTTTTTTCTTGCCTTGGCCGGCGCCGCCTTCGCTTAGCCACTGGCGCGATAGCGGCTAAGCTTGAGCCATCGCCACGAGAGGAGACTGTCCCATGACCCGCACCGCCTTCATCACCGGTTCCACTTCCGGCATCGGCCTGGCCGTCGCCTGCCGTCTCGCCGCCAACGGCTGGGCCATCGGCCTGCATGGCCTGGCCACTCCCGAGCAGCGCGACGAGGCGCTGGGCATGGTGCGCCAGGCCGGTGCCGCCGCCGCCGCGTTCTTCGACGGCGACCTGCGCGACCCCGCCGCGGTGCAGGGGTTGGCCGAAGCGGTGCAGCGCTGGCGTCCCGTCGACGTGCTGGTCAACAACGCCGGCATGCAGCACACCGCGAGCGTGGCGGCGATGCCGGCCGAGCTGTGGCAGGCCATCCTCGCCGTCAACCTGTCGGCCGCGTTCTTGCTGATGCAGGCGCTGCTGCCCGGCATGGCGGGGCGCGGCTGGGGGCGCGTGGTCAACATCGCCTCGGTGCACGGGCTGGTGGCGTCGGTCAACAAGGCGCCGTACGTGGCGAGCAAGTTCGGGCTGGTCGGGCTGACCAAGGTGGCGGCGCTGGAATACGCGCAGAGCGGGGTGACGGTGAACGCGATCTGCCCGGGCTGGGTGGAGACCGCGCTGATCGAGCCGCAGATCCAGGCGCGCGCGGCCGCCTTCGGCGGCGACCGTGACGCCGGGCTGAAGGCGCTGGTGCTGGACAAGCAGCCGTCCGGACGCATGAGCCAGCCGTGCGACATCGGCGAGGCGGTGGCGATGCTCTGCGGCGACTGGGCGCACAACCTGACCGGGGTGGCGCTGCCGATCGACGGCGGCTGGAGCGCGCAGTAGCGGCCATCGCGCCACGTTGGCCGAAGCGCGTTGCCCTGCGTCTTCGGCCAACCTGACTGCCCCGGCCGCAAGGCTGTGGACAACTCTGTGGATGGCCTGAGGGTAAGCTGTGGAGCGGCGGTGGATGGTCAATGCGACCAATGTTGCAGTGCACGAAAAGGCGATCCGGGGCTAGAATGGCGCTTTGCCCGCTGAACCCGCCATGATCGTCCGTCCTGCCTCGCCCTCCACTTTCTCCCTGTTATTTTCGATGCGCGGCTCGGTGGTGCCGGTGGTGTGGCGCCGCGTGCTGTTCACCGTCGGTGTCGCGGTGCTGGTGACGGTGGTGCACGGCACGCTGGGGCCGCTCAAGATCACCCTGACGCCGACGCCGTTTTCGCTGATCGGCCTGACCCTGGCGATCTTCCTCGGCTTTCGCAACAGCGTCAGCTACGACCGCTTCTGGGAAGCGCGCAAGCTGTGGGGCGAAGTGCTGGTGGTGACGCGCAACCTCGGCCGGCAGACCCTGACGCTGGTCGACCATCTCGAGGCGGAAGAGAAGAAAGTCCTGCTGTACCGGCTGGCGGCGTTCTCCCATGTCCTGCGCCACCAGCTGCGCGGCAGCGATCCGTCCGCCGACCTGGCCCGGCTGCTGCCGGCCGGCGAGTGCGCCGCGGTGCTGGCGCAGCCCAACCGCCCCAACATGCTGCTCGAGCGCATCGGCGCCGCCTACGCCGCGCTGGGCCGCGCGGGACGGGTGTCGCCGCAGCTGCTGGCCAACATCGACGAGCAGATCTCGCTGCTGTCGCACGCCTACGGCGGCTGCGAGCGCATCCGCCACACCCCGATTCCCTACGCCTACATCCTGCTGCTGCACCGCACCGTGCACCTCTACTGCTACCTGTTGCCGTTCGGCCTGGTGGACAGCGTCGGGGTGATGACGCCGCTGGTGGTGGGCATCGTGTCCTACACCTTCTTCGGCCTCGATACCCTGGGCGACCAGATCGAGGACCCGTTCGATACCCTGCCCAACGACCTGCCGCTCAACGCGCTGTGCCACACCATCGAAAGCAACCTGCTGATGCTGCTGGACGAGCCCTTGACCACCGCGCCGCAGCCGGACGCCAGCGGCGTGCTGCTGTAACTACCCCTGCGCGGTCTTGCGGCACGCCTCATCGGGTCGCCGTGTGGTTCGCATCCTCCAGACAAAAAAAGGGTTGCCCCGGAGGGCAACCCTGCAAGTTCTGCCATGGAGGCAGGTCGCTTCACACTCCATCCAAGGAGATGTCGGTTACAGCGTGACCCAGCGCGGTTGGGTCAGCGCGGCCGGATTGAGCACGGCGTCGAGCTGGTCGCGGCTCATCAGGCCGCGTTTCAGCACGATGTCGTAGACGCCGCCGCCGCTGGCGTGCGCTTCGGCCGCCACTTCGGTGGCCGCGGCGTAGCCGATGTAGGGGTTGAGCGCGGTGACCAGGCCGATTGAGTTTTCCACCTGGCTGCGCAGGAAGTCGCGGTTGGCGGTGATGCCCTTGACGCAGTTGTCGGACAGCGTGCGGCAGGCCTGGGTCAGGTGGTTCACGCTGCGGAACAGGCTATAGGCGATCACCGGCTCGAAGGCGTTCAATTGCAGCTGGCCGGCTTCGGCCGCCATGGTCACGGTGAGGTCGTTGCCGATCACTTCGTAGGCGACCTGGGTCACCACTTCCGGGATCACCGGGTTGACCTTGCCCGGCATGATCGACGAGCCGGCCTGGCGTGCCGGCAGGTTGATTTCGCCCAAGCCGGCGCGCGGGCCGGACGACAGCAGGCGCAAGTCGTTGCAGGTCTTGGAGAGCTTGACCGCGACGCGCTTGAGCACGCCCGAGAGCTGCACGAAGGCGCCGCAATCCTGGGTGGCTTCGATCAGGTTGGGCGAGGTGATCAGCTCCAGGCCGGTCAGCGCCGACAGCTGGCGGCACACCAGGGGGACGTATTCCGGGTGGGCGCAGATGCCGGTGCCGATGGCGGTGGCGCCGAGGTTGATCTCCAGCATCAGGCGCGAGGCTTCCTGCAGGCGCAGCTCGTCCTCGCCCAGCATCACCGCGTAGGTCTGGAATTCCTGGCCCAGCGTCATCGGTACCGCGTCCTGCAGCTGGGTGCGGCCCATCTTCAGCACGTCGCCGAACTCCTCGGCCTTGGCGGCGAACGATTCACGCAGCTCGGCCATCGCGGCCAGCAGCTGCTGCACGCCCCAGTAGGTGGCCAGACGCAGCGAGGTCGGGTAGACGTCGTTGGTGCTCTGGCACAGGTTGACATGCTCGTTGGGGTGCAGGTGGCGGTACTCGCCCTTGGCGTGGCCCATCAGCTCCAGCGCACGGTTGGCGATCACCTCGTTGGCGTTCATGTTGGTCGAGGTGCCGGCGCCGCCCTGGATCACGTCCACCACGAACTGCTCGTGCAGCTTGCCGGCGCGGATTTCCTCGCAGGCGGCGACGATGGCGTCGGCGCGCGGGGCGTCCAAGAGGCCCAGCTCGCGGTTGCTCAGTGCGGCGGCCTGCTTGATCGCGGCCAGCGCCGCGATCAGGTTGGCGTAGCCGGCGATGGTCTGGCCGGTGATCGGGAAGTTCTCGATGGCGCGCAGGGTATGCACGCCCCAGTAAGCATCGGCGGGTACGTCGCGGTCGCCGAGCAGGTCGTGTTCGCTACGAGTAGTCATGGGTTTTGTCGTTGTCGTGTTGTGGTAAGGGACAGGGCGCACTGTAGGCGAGGGCGGTGCCGGCTGGCCAATTCCGAATGCCGATCGCGTCATGCTTTTTTTGCATAACCTGGCCGGCGGCGGCCCGGATACTGGCGCTGGGGGGATAACGGCGCAGGGCAGGGGGTGGCCTGCCCGGGGCTCGTCGGTGAGGCGGCGGCAGTGCGCCGGATGGGTGGAGACACCATGGCCTTGTGAGCGCGGTGCTGCCTTGCTCCGTCAGTGTCGGAGCCCGCCGGCGATGGGGGCGCTGCGCTTCACTCTTGCGACGCGAATTCCTGCCGACAGCTGCCGTTTGGGCAAGGTGTTGGGTTGTGGCTGGTGCGCCCGCTCTCAGATCGCCGGGTATTCGGTGGCGAGGTACTGCCAGAACGCTTCCAGCACCGGCCGGTTGCGCTTCTTGCTGCGATAGAGGCGCAGTTCCATGTCCACCCCCCAGCGCTCGTCGGCGGCCGGGGCGAGCTGGCCGTAGCGCACTTCGCGCGCCACCGCGCTTTGTGGCAGGAACGCCACGCCGTGCCCCTCCAGCACCATGTTCTTCAGCCCCTCGGCCATGTCGGTCTCATAGCGCAGGTGCAGATGGCAGGGTTCCGGCGCATCGGCCAGGATCTGCTCGGTCATCAGCCGGAAGTAGGCGCTGGCGGCGTAGCCGAGGAAGGGCACGGGGGCGGCCGCGCTGCCGGGCAGGGCGAAGCGCGGCTGGCGCTGGCGGTCGGCGCGGGCGTAGGGGCGCAGCCGTTCCACGCCGAGCCGGAGGCCGAGGTAGCGGCCGTCTTCCAGTTCCACCGGCTGCTTGGGATGGTGGTAGCACATCAGGAGGTCGCTGCCGCCTTCGACGAAGGCCAGCAGCGCGTCGTGCACGTTGCTCGCCTGCAGCCGGCACGACAGTTGGCCGAAGCCCTGTTCCACCCGGCTCAGCCACTTGGGGAAGAACGAGAACGACAGCGTGTGGGGGACGGCGAACTCCAGCGTGTCTTCCGGCAGCGGGCGCATGCCCTGCAGCAGTGCCCGGGTGGCGTGGATCTGGTTGAGCATGGCGGCGGCGTGTTCGCGGAACACCTCGCCGGCCGGCGTGAGCCGCGTCGGGTACGAGGTGCGGTCGATCAGCTCGGTGCCGATCCAGCCTTCCAGGGCGCGGATGCGGCGCGAGAACGCCGGCTGGGTCAGGTGGCGCGCCTGTGCCGAACGGGTGAAGCTGGCGGTTTCCGCCAGCACCAGAAAATCCTCCAGCCATCGTGTTTCCATGCTCGTGCTCCAGCGTCCGGGGCGGTGGGAAAGAACGGGGTGCATGGTAGCACCGTGATGAACGATTGGTGCGCGTGGCGGTCTGTTGCCTGTTGTCCGCTTGCGCGGAGCAAGATCGTGAACCGGTTCCACAGGAGTGCGCCATGAATCCACCCCGCTTGACCCGTCTCTGCGCCGTCGTGCTGGCGCTGACGCTTGCCGCCTGCGCCACGCCCCAGACGGCGGGTGGCAGGCGTGCCGCCAGTCCGGCCCCGGCGCCCGCCGCCCAGGCCGCCGCCGTGCCACCGGCACCGAGTACCGCCCCCGCGCCGCGCCTTGCCGCGGCGGCCGACTGCATCCAGGGCGGGGCGCAGAAATGGGGTATCCCCGCCAATTACCTGACGCGGCAGACCCGCGCCGATGGCGGCATCGTGCTGACTCTGGTCAATCCGTATTCCGGCAAGCGCGGCCTGAGCATCGAGTTGACGCCGGATGGCCGCCACACCGAGGCCAATCTGGATGAAAACGGCACCGTGGTCTCGGCAAAGTGGCGCGGGCTGGTGAGCCGCTGTACCGACGGCGCCTGACCCGGCCGGGCGCGTTTTCATGACGTGCAGGCAATGTGCCTGCCTGGTCATGTCGTTGTCTTTAGCGGTGCCGTTTGCGTGTTGGAAGCCGTGACGGCGCCCGGGGAGTCCGGTAGCATGTCGGCGCTCGCGGGACGGTCCGCGGCGTTCTGAACAGGGCTTCCCACGGGGAGCCCTATGGTTTTCCCGCCTGCCGTTCCCCTGTTTTCCGACTCTGCCCCGTTCTCTTGTTGGCAACACGATGAAGATGAAATGGTTGTATCCGGCTGCCTTGCTACTCTGGTTGGTGCTGTGCGCACTGATCGGGGTGGCGTTCGCCAGCCGTGCCGTTCATCAGGCCGAAAGCGAATTGGAGCGCGCCACCGGACGGCTCGCCGAGGACATCGCGCAGCGCCTGAACGCCACCGAGGCGCAGCTCGACAGTTACGCCGGCTTCTCTACCTTTGGCCAGCATCACGGGGAGTTGACCGAGCACAGCCTGCTGTTGCGCCAGTTCAAGCGCCATCGCGCGATCGTGCTGGGGCTGCGCGTGCGGCGCGTGAACAAGGACGAACGTGCCGCCTTCGAGCGCGAGTTGAGCGCCCGCCGCGGGCGCCCCGTCGCCATCCACGGCTACGACCCGGGACGCCAGCCGCCGCGCTACACGCTGGAGGGCGGCGGCTATTACCCGGTGGTATCGATGGTGCCGGCTGGCGTGTTGCCGCCACCGTTTTCGCCGGCCTTGGGCATGGACGTCAGCCGCGTCGATTTCCTCTACGACGCCCTGCGCCAGTCGCAGCGGCGCGAGCTGCCGGCGTTGTCGCGTCCGTTCGCGCTGGGCGACGGCCGGCTGGGCTACCTGATCATCCGCCCTGCCGACGAGTTCGTGCTGCAGCCGGCGCCGGCGCTGTTGCCCGATCGCCAGTTCGTGGCGCTGGTGCTGCGCGTCGACGATCTGCTGCCGCGGCCCCTGAATCTCCCCTCCGGGATGCGGGTGCAACTGTGGCATCAGCGCTACGGCCAGCAGGACCCGCAAGGGCGCTTCCTCGATACCGGCCGCGTGGCGCGGGGGCCATTCGAGACGCTGCTGTTTCCGAGCCTGGAGTTGAGCCGCAGCACCGGAGGTTCGACCCCGAGCCTGATGCTCAAGGTCAGCTGGCAGCTGGGCTGGGTGCAGATCGGGCTGTTCGAGTGGCTGGTCATGGCGCTATTGGCGCTGGTGCTGCTGGCGGTGCTGTTGTTCGGCGTCAACAACCTGCTGCGCTGCCATGTCGACCGGGTCGCGCGGGAGCAGGAGCTGTTCCATCTCGCCAACCACGACGCCCTGACCGGGCTGGCCAACCGCAACCTGTTCGAGGACCGGTTGCAGCACGCCATCCGCCGGGTACGGCGCAACGGCAAGCGTCTGGCGCTGCTGCTGCTCGACATGGACCGCTTCAAGCCGGTCAACGATACCTACGGCCACGCTGCCGGCGACCGTGTGCTGCAGCTGATCGCGGCGCGTCTCAACGAGGTGCTACGCGGCGAGGACACCGTGGCGCGGCTGGGCGGGGACGAGTTCGTGGTGCTGCTCGAGGACGTCGACGCCGATGCCGACGTGGCGCAGGTGCTCGAACGGCTGCAGCTGGCCCTGCAGGAGCCGTATGAGATTGATGACGGCACGGTGACGCTGGGCGTCAGCATCGGCACCGCGTTTTATCCGGACGACGGCGACGCGATCGAGGGGCTGCTCGCGGTGGCGGACCGCACCATGTACAGCGCCAAGCAACGGGCGGCGGAGCGTTAGCGCTGCCAACGAGCGGCGCCGGCGCCCGCTCCCGCAGGCTGACGAGCTCAGGCCGGCTGCGTGCCGCCGGCGCACAGAGTCGGCATGGGTGCCTGAGGATGTCGCTTCGCTGCGCCGCGCTCTCCGCCGCCGGCCGTCGGCGCTCACGATGGGAAGGCGTAGCCGTCTATATGGAACAGACACTTATCCACAGGCCGGTTTTTGCAGTACAATGCCCGCCAACGATCCGAGGAAAGCCCGCATGTACCAGTCCGAATTCACCGATTTCATGACCCAATTTCTCGATAAGAACCCGCAAGTGGACAGCGAGCGCCGTGAGCTGCGCCTGACCTGGTGGGACCGCAAGGTCGATCTCGACGACCAGCGCCGCTGGAAAGAGGCGCGTGTGCCGCAGAAGCCCTACGTCTACCAGCCGGAGTGAGCCTGTCCCGGTCGTTCCCCGCTACGCCCGTGTTCACGGGCGTTTTGCCGTCTAGATGCCGTTCCTGACATGACCAGCCGCACCGTACCACTCGATACGCCCCTGCACGACTACCTGATGGAGATCGGCGTCACCGAACACCCGGTGATGGCCGAGCTGCGCGCCTTCACCGCCGGCCATCGCCTGGCCAAGATGCAGATCGCCCCGGAGCAGGGCCAGTTCATGGCCTGGCTGGCGCAGCTGATCGGCGCGCGGCGCTACCTGGAGATCGGGGTGTTCACCGGCTACAGCGCGCTGGCGGTGGCGCTGGCGATGCCGGACGACGGCGAGGTGGTGGCTTGCGACGTCAGCGACACCTTTACCGCCATCGCCCGCGAGTACTGGCAGAAGGCCGGCGTGGCCGAACGCATCCGGCTGGTGCTGCAGCCGGCGCTGGCGACGCTGGAGGCGCTGTTGGCCGAAGGCCGCGCCGGCAGCTTCGACCTGGCCTTCATCGACGCCGACAAGCCGGCCTACCCGGACTACTTCGAGGCGTGCCTGAAGCTGGTGCGGCCGGGCGGGGTGATCGCCATCGACAACATCTTCCTCAGCGGCCGCGTGGTTTCACCGCGCCCGGAAGACCCGCCCGGGGTGCACATCATGCACGCCTTCAACGCCGGCCTGAAGCACGACCCCCGCATCCGGCTCGCGGTACTGCCGGTGGGCGACGGCCTGACGCTGGCCACCCGCTTGTAATGCCGATCGGCTCCCCGGCTGAACTTTCCGCCGTGCGGGCCGGTCTTTACCGTTTCTGTCATCAAACCCCTGCGGCCGCGATGGTATCATCCGGCCAGACGCCGTTATTCGCTACGCTGCCATGCTCAATCGACGCCCCCGCCGCCAGATGAACCAGATGAACGTCGTGCCTTACATCGACGTGATGCTGGTATTGCTGGTGATTTTCATGGTCACCACGCCGCTGTTCACCCCCGGCGTGATCGACGTGCCGAGCGTGTCGCACGCCGCCGCGCTCAACGAGCAGCCGCTGGAGGTGATCGTCGAGGCCGACAAAACGATGCAGCTCAAGGCCGACGGCAAGGAAACGCCGTTGGCCGGCAAGGACGAGCTGATCGCGCGCTTGCACGAACTCAACGCCACCGAGCGCCCGGTCGCCATCACCGCCGACCGCGACCTGAAGTACGCCGAGGTGGTGGAGATCGCCGACGACCTGCACAAGGCCGGCATCAAGCGTGTGGCGCTGACGGTGAAACAGGGCAAATGATCGCCGTGGCCGAACAACGCAATTCACCGTGGCCGGTCGTCCTGTCGCTGCTGCTGCACGCCACGGTGGTGTTGCTGCTGGTGCTGGGCGGGCTGAGTTCGAACGACAAGCCGCAAGACGCCCCGGTCGCCGTCGAACTGTGGAGTAGCGCGCCGCCGCCTCCGCCGCAGGCGCCGAGCGTGGCTGTGCCGCAACCTGCGACCCGCCCGCAGCCGGCTCCCCCCAAGGTCGCGCCGGCGCCGGTCGAGCCGCCGCGCGCCGAGGTCAATCTCGGCGAGAAACGCAAGCCGCTGCCGCCGGTGAAGAAGCCGGAACCCAAGCCGGAACCCAAGCCGGAGCCGAAACCCGCACCCAAGCCGGAGCCGAAACCCGAACCGAAGCGCGAAGCCAAGCCGGAGGTGGTGAAGCAGGCCAAGCCGCAGCCGGCAGCCAAGCCGGTCGAGAAGGCCCCGCCCGTGAAAACCGCCAAGGCCGACAGCGTGCCCGACAAGCATGCCGAGAAGAAGGCGGCGGCGCTGCCGCCGGGCAAGGGCAGCAAGGCGGCGCCGCGCTACAACCCGGAAGCCGACGACCTGCTGGCCGATCTTGGCAGCAGCAACACCACCAGGAAGGGCAACGCGCGCAGCGACCAGGCCGGTCAGAAAACCGGCGTGGTCGGCGGTTCGGCCAACGGCACGTCGCTCAACCTGGACGGCTACGCCAGCAAGGTCCAGGCCAAGGTGAAGCCGCTGGTGCAGGTTCCGCCCGAGCTGTCGGGCAACCCCAAGGCCGTGGTGCAGGTGACGCTGCTGCCGTCGCTGGAGGTACGCGCGGTGCGCCTGCTGGCGTCGAGCGGCAACTCCGCCTACGACGAGGCGGTGCAGCGTGCGATCTGGGAGGCCAAGGTCTTCCCGTCGCTGCCGGCCGGCGCCAGCTTTACCGATTTCCGCCAGCTCAAGCTGGAATTCCGCCCCCATTGAGACCCCCATCGCACCACTGAGGAAGCCGATGCCCATCGTCAAAACGCTGATCCGAGCAATGTTGCTGCTGTGCCTGGCTGCCGCCGGCGCCGCCCGCGCCGACATGACCATCGAGATCGTCGGCGGCGGCGCCAACCGCCACGCCATCGCCGTGCTGCCGTTCCAGAACGAAACCACGCAGGTGCGCGAGGCGCTGACCCCGATCATCCGCAACGATCTCTTGCTCACCGGCGCGTTCCGCATGGTCGACCCGGCCAGCGCCGCCAACCCGGCGTTCGAGCCGGCGCAGATCAACTACCCGGCGTGGCGCGGCGCCGGTGCCCAATCGCTCGCCATCGGCAAGGTCGAGGCGGCGGGCGGCCAGGTGAAGATCAGCTTCCGCCTGTTCGACGCCGCCCAGCAGAAGCAGCTGACCTCGGGCGAATTCACCGTGACGCCGGAGCGCTCGCGCGAAGTGGCGCACACCATCGCCGACATGATCTACGAGGCGATCACCGGGCAGAAGGGCATCTTCAACACTCGCATCAGCTACGTGCTCAAGTCCGGCCGCGACTACCTGCTGCAGGTGGCCGACATGGACGGCCGCGGCGCCCAGACCATCCTGCGCTCCAGGGAACCGATCATCTCGCCGGCGTGGAGCCCGGACGGCGGCAAGATCGCCTACGTCTCGTTCGAGGCCAAGAAACCGGTGGTGTGGGTGCAGAACCTCGTCACCGGCCAGCGCCGCATCGTCGCCAACTTCAAGGGCAGCAACTCCGCGCCGGCGTGGAGTCCGGACGGGCACCAGCTCGCCGTGGTGCTCACCACCAGCGGCACCTCGCAGATTTACGTGATCGACGCCAACGGCGGCGGCGCGCGCCGCGTCACGCACAGCAACGCCATCGATACCGAGCCGGCATGGAGCCCGGACGGCAGCCAGCTCTACTTCGTCTCCGACCGCGCCGGCGGCCCGCAGATCTACGTGCAGCCGGTGGCCGGCGGCAGCGCGCGCCGCCTGAGCTGGGACGGCAGCTACAACGTTTCGCCCAAGGTGTCGCCGGACGGCCGCACCCTGAGCTACATCCGCCGCCAGGGCGGCCAGTTCCGCGTCGTGGTGCAGGACCTCGCCAGCGGCGACAACCGCGTGCTGTCGAGCGGCGCCTACAACGAGCGGCCGAGCTTCGCCCCGAACAGCCGCATGGTGCTGTTCGCCAGCGACGAGGGGGGCCGGAGCGTGCTGTACGCCGCCACTCCGGACGGCAGCAGCAAGGTGCGCCTCGCCGTGATCAACGGCGACGTGCAGGACCCGGCGTGGGGGCCGTTCAACCGTCCCTGAGGATTTTTTCCGGATATCGCGATGACGGGGGGAACCCTGAACGGTTTTCCCTGTCCGCTATCAGTTAGCGGATTGCCTGTTGCGCAGTCGCTTGCCCACTTTGACCAATACCTTAGGAGTCAATGCATGAACCTGAAACACCTGCTGATCGGTACCGCCACCGTCGCCCTGCTGGCCGCCTGCTCCAGCACCAAGCCTCTGGAAACTGCCGCCCCGACCGTGAACGGCAGCGCCGGCGCCGGTCAGAGCGCCACCCTGCCGGCCGACACCGGCGCCGCCGGCCAGGGCTCCGTGGCTGTCGACCCGCTGAAGGATCCGAACAGCCCGCTGTCCAAGCGCAGCGTGTACTTCGACTTCGACTCCTCCGCCGTCAAGCAGAGTGAACAGCAGACCGTGGCCAACCACGCCGAGTACCTGAAGTCGCACCCGGCCCGCAAAGTGGTGATCCAGGGCAACACCGACGCGCGCGGCAGCCGCGAGTACAACCTGGGCCTGGGCCAGCGTCGCGCCGAGAGCGTGAAGAACGCCATGCAGGTTATCGGCGTCAAGGAAAACCAGCTGGAAGCCGTCAGCTTCGGCAAGGAAAAACCGAAGGCGACCGGCAACACCGAGGCCGATTACGCGCAGAACCGTCGCGCCGACATCGCCTACGACGGCGAGTAACCGCCTATATTCAGCTGGCGGGCGAGCCCTGGCGGCCTGAGTGTCGCCGCGGCGCGCAACAGGCGATGGCCTGGCCGTCATACTGGAATGGGTGCCACGTTGCTCCCCCCGGGCCGTTCCGGATGACGTATCCTGAGCGGCCCGATTGCCTTCAAGGAACACGATCATGAAACGGCTTGCCCTCGGTGCGCTGTTGCTGACCCTGCTGGCTGGCTGCGCCACCACCACCGAGCTGGACGACACCCGCAGCCGCCTGGAAGATACCCGGCGCCAGCTCGACCAGATCAATCGCCAGGCCAACACCCGCCTGACCGACGTCGAAACCAAGCTGTCCAACGACAAGCTGCTGGCGATGATCAGCGAGCTGGAAAGCCTCAAGGCCGAGCAGGCGCGCCTGCGCGGCGAGCTGGAAGTGCAGGGCTACAACCTGCAGAACACGCAGAAGCGCCAGAACGATCTCTATGCCGACCTGGACGCCCGCCTCGCCAAGCTGGAAGGCGGCGCGCCGGCCTCGCCGGCTCCGTCCGCTACCGACAGCAGCGCGCCGAGCTCATCGGCGCCAGCGGCGACGCCGGCCAGCTCCGACTACGACAAGGCCATCGCCCTGCTG
This sequence comes from Pseudogulbenkiania sp. FW507-F1, assembly GCF_058781125.1. Lineage (NCBI taxonomy): Bacteria > Pseudomonadati > Pseudomonadota > Betaproteobacteria > Neisseriales > Chromobacteriaceae > Pseudogulbenkiania > Pseudogulbenkiania sp. FW507-F1. Next base: position 121,270 of record NZ_JBYSWM010000010.1, read on the forward strand.
CGCAACCGCGACTTTCCGCGCGCCACCGAGGCCTTGAAGCGCTTCATCGACCAGAACCCAGGCGCAGTGGAGGCGGTCGACGCCATGTACTGGCTCGGCGTCGCGCACGCCGCGCAGCGCCAGTACGATGCCGCCATCGACATCCATCGCCGTTTCGTCGAGCGCAATCCGAATCATCCCAAGGCCCCCGACGCCTTGCGCAACATCGCCAACTGCCAGCGCGACCTGGGCCAGGTCGACGTGGCCAAGGCGACCCTGCACCGCCTGATCAAGCTTTATCCGAAGAGCGCCGCGGCGGTGAAGGCCAAGGAGCAACTCAAGCAGATGTGAGGCCAGGGCGAGTCAATCCGCATTTTCAGGGGCTGCGGCCCCTTTTTCTCGCCCGCACTCAAAACCGGGGTTTCTGACGAAAACGAGAAAACGGTTCCGGCCTGACGCGGCATTCGGGTAAAATCCCGTTTTTTCCATACCTTACAGGCTCTTCCGCCATGATCGAAGTCGGTATCGTGATGGGTAGCAACAGCGACTGGGACGTCATGCAGAACGCCGCCCGCGTTCTCAAGGACTTTGGCGTCGCGTTCGAAACCCGCGTCGTCTCCGCCCACCGCACTCCTGACCTGCTGTTCGACTACGCCGCCAGCGCCGAAGCGCGCGGGCTCAAGGCGATCATCGCCGGCGCCGGCGGCGCCGCCCACCTGCCGGGCATGCTGGCCGCCAAGACCCACGTCCCGGTGCTGGGCGTGCCGGTTCCGTCCAAGTACCTGCGCGGCGAGGATTCGCTGCTGTCCATCGTGCAGATGCCCAAGGGCATCCCGGTGGCCACCTTCGCCATCGGCGAAGCGGGGGCCGCCAACGCCGCGCTGTTCGCGGTGGCGATGCTGGCCAATGCCGTGCCGGAACTGGCCGCGAAGCTGAAGGCCTTCCGCAAGAAGCAGGAAGACACCGTGCTGGCGATGACGCTGCCGGAGGTCGAATAATGGCGGCGATTCTCCCCCCGGCGATGCTGGGCATTCTCGGCGGCGGCCAGCTGGGCAGCATGTTCACCGTGGCGGCCAAGACCATGGGCTACCGCGTGACCGTGCTCGACCCGGACGCCAGCGCCCCGGCGGCGCGCTTCGCCGACGTGCATTTGTGCTCGCCGTACAACGATCCGGATGCGCTGAAGACGCTGGCTGAGACCTGCGCCGCCGTCACCACCGAGTTCGAGAACGTCAACGCCGACGCCATGCGCACGCTGGCGCAGAAGACCCGGGTGTCGCCGTCCGGCGACTGCGTGGCGATCGCGCAGGACCGCATCGTCGAGAAGGGCTGGATCAACAAGGCCGGCCTGCCGACCGCACCCTACCTGGCGATCGAGTCGGTCGAGGACATTCAGACCGACCTGACGCCGTACCTGCCGGGCATCCTCAAGACCGCGCGGCTGGGCTACGACGGCAAGGGCCAGGTGCGGGTGAAGACCTCCGACGAGGCGCGTGCCGCCTACGCCGACTTGGGCGGCCAGGCCTGCGTGCTGGAAAAGATGCTCGACCTCCAGCTCGAGGTCTCGGCCATCGTCACCCGCACCTCGCCGGCGCAGGTGGCGGTGTTCCCGGTGGCGGAAAACCGTCACGCCGGCGGCATCCTCGATGTCTCCATTGTTCCGGCGCGCATCGCGCCGGAACTGGCGGCGCAGGCGCAGGGCATGGCCAAGAAGTTGGCCGAAGCGCTCGACTACGTCGGTGTGCTGGCGGTGGAGTTCTTCGTGCTCGCCGACGACACGCTGGTGGTCAACGAGATCGCGCCGCGCCCGCACAACTCCGGCCACTACACGCTGGATGCCTGCCTCACCGACCAGTTCCAGCAGCAGGTGCGCGCCATGTGCGATCTGCTGCCGGGCCGCACCGACCTGCTGAGTCCGGCGGTGATGGTCAACCTGCTGGGCGACAGCTGGCGCGAGGACGGCGGCGAGCCCAACTGGGCGGTGCTGGCCGAGGCGCCCAACGTCCACCTGCACCTCTATGGCAAGCAGCAGGCGCGCGCCGGCCGCAAGATGGGCCACTACACCGTGCTGTCGGCCAGCGCCGACGCTGCGCTGGAGCAGGCCGAGGCGCTCAAGGATACGCTGTAATCATCGGATTTCGGGCGCCCCGCCACGGGCGCCCGGCTTGTTTTCAAGGAAGCAACATGACCGGCATCACCACCACCAACCTCACCAGCCTGAAGAAGATCTACTCGGGCAAGGTGCGCGACCTGTACCAGATCGACGACAAGCGCATGCTGATGATCGCCACCGATCGCCTGTCGGCGTTCGACGTGATTCTCGACGACCCGATCCCGGGCAAGGGCCAGATCCTCACCGCCATCTCCAACTTCTGGTTCGAACGCCTCAAGGACCTGGTGCCCAACCACCTCACCGGCGACAAGCCGGAGGACGTGGTGAGCGCGGAAGACCTGCCGCAGGTGGAAGGCCGCGCCGTGGTGGCCAAGCGCCTGAAGGCGGTGCCGATCGAGGCGGTGGTGCGCGGTTACCTGGCCGGTTCCGGCTGGAAGGAATACCAGCAGTCCGGCACCGTGTGCGGCATCAAGCTGCCGGAAGGCCTCAAGGAAGCCAGCCAGCTGCCGGAGCCGATCTTCACCCCGTCGACCAAGGCCGCCGTCGGCGACCACGACGAGAACATCAGCTACGAGCGCTGCGTCGAAATCATCGGCGCCGAGCTGGCCGAGAAGGTGCGCGACACCGCGATTACGCTGTACAAGGCGGCCGCGTTCTACGCCGCCACCCGCGGCATCATCATCTGCGACACCAAGTTCGAGTTCGGCCTGGACGAGGACGGCACGCTGACGCTGATGGACGAGGCGCTGACGCCGGATTCCAGCCGCTTCTGGCCGGCCGACAGCTATGTCGCCGGCAGCAACCCGCCGTCGTTCGACAAGCAGTTCGTGCGCGACTGGCTGGAAGCCTCGGGCTGGAACAAGCAGGCGCCGGCCCCGGCGGTGCCGCTGGAGGTGCGCGAGAAGACCGCGGACAAGTACCGCGAGGCGCTGGAACGTCTGACGCGCTGAATCTACTGCATTAGGCGGCTACGCCTGCGCCTCCTGAGCGCCGGCGGACTGCCGGCGATGCGGAATCCTCATGGACGACGTGTCCATTCCGGTCCCCGTGTTCCGGCGGCACGCAAGCTGCTTGGGCGCGCCGGCCTGCTGCCGCGGGTCTCCCTCTCGCCGCCAAACGCCCCATGCACACCAACCCGCCGTCAGGCGGGTTTTTCATGATGGGGTAGCGGCTGCCGCCGGCGCCGGGCCTCTGTCATACTGGACGGCGTGCCGCTTTCTGACGGAAACCCGATGACCGTGCTGCAACCCACCCTGTCCACCGCCCGCCTCTTGTTGATCCCGGCCGACCCCTCGTGGGCGTTGGCGCTGCTCGACTACCAGCACCGCAACCGCGAGCATCTGGCGCGCTGGGAGCCGCGTGGCGGAGACATGTTCTACAGCGAACTGTACTGGACCATGCGCCTGCGCCAGCGCTGCCGTGACTGGCAGGACGGGCGCGGCGCGGCGTTCCTGCTGGTGCGCGAAGGCACGCCGGGGCGGGTGGCCGGCACCGTAACCCTGTCCAATATCGTGCGCGGCAGCTTCCAGGCCTGTCACCTCGGGTACAACCTGGACCAGGCTGAGCAGGGGCGCGGGCTGATGCACGAGGCGCTGCGGGCGGTCATCGCCTGTGCTTTCGAGACGCTGCAGCTGCACCGCATCCAGGCCAATTACCAGCCGGACAATGTGCGCAGCGCGGCGGTGCTGCGCCGCCTCGGCTTCGTCGTCGAGGGCCATGCCAAGGACTACCTGTTTCTCGACGGCGCCTGGCGCGATCACGTGCTGACGGCGCTGACCAACCCCGATTTCGACCCGGCGCGCATGCTGGCCTGAGCCGGCGGCGCGCCTTTGCCGTTCTGGAGCCCGGACGATGCAAGCCTTTACCCTCGACGCCGCCGACGGCGAAACGATCCGTGGCTGGTGCTGGCTGCCCGCCACGGCGCCGCGTGCGGTGGTGCTGATCGTGCACGGCATGGGAGAGCACGCGGCCCGTTACCGGCGCTTTGCCGACAGCTTGGCCGAAGCCGGTTACGCGGTGTACGCGCACGATCAGCGCGGCCATGGCGAGCGGCCGCGGCGGCGTGGCTGGTTCGCCGCCGAACAGGGCTGGAACAAGGTGGTGGACGACGTCGATACGGTGCGCGCCCACGCCGCGGCGCGGCACCCCGGGGTGCCGCTGCTGCTGTTCGGCCACAGCATGGGCAGTTTCGTGTCGCGCGCCTACCTGCTGCGTCACGGCCAGGGCTTGGCCGGGCTGGTGCTGTCGGCTACTGGCTACCGCCAGGCCTGGCTGGCGCGGCTGATGCGCCGCATCGCCGGCCTGGCGGGCCGGCTGGGGGGACGGCTGCAGCCGAGCGCCTTCATGAGCCGGCTGGTGTTCGGCAGTTTCAACCTGTCGTTTCTGCCGGCGCGTACCGCAGTGGACTGGTTGAGCCGCGATGCGGCCGAGGTCGATCGCTACCTGGCCGATCCCTTGTGCGGCTTTCACTTTACCCCGGCGCTATGGCAGGACCTGTTCGGCGGCATCATCGCGCTGGAGGCCGGGGAGCAGCGCGGCCGCAACCTGCCGCGTTGTCCGGTGCTGCTGATGACCGGCAGCCGCGACCCGGTCAGCCTGGGGCACTGGGCGCTGCGGCAGCTGGCGCGCCGCTACCGGCGCGCCGGGCTCGACGACATCACGCTGCGGGTCTACCCCGGCGGGCGTCACGAGATGCTCAACGAGACCAACCGCGAGGCGGTGACCACCGACATCCTGGCCTGGATGGAGCGTGTCGGCGTGGCCGGACGGACCGGCTAGCGCGCCCGCGGGGCGGCTTGGTGTTCTCGTTTCGCCTCATCTATTCTTCATAATAGCTACCGGGTATGCCGGTATTCATCATCACGCCCACCCTGGCACCGCCTGCTCCCGGCCGTGCGGGTTCGCGTGCGCCGGGAGAGTCGACTTGTCTACGCTGTCGCCACCCTCCGTTTCCACCTTTGTGCCGCTGCCGCGCCGGGGCATGGGGCTGTGTGCGCTGGCGATGGGGCTGGCCAGCCTGGGCCTGGCCTGGCTCGGCATCTGGCTGCTGCGCGGGCCGGGCGACGTGGCCGCGATCTGGCTGGTCAACGGTTTTGCCATGGCGGTGCTGGTGCGGGCTCCGGCGGCCGCGCGTCTGCCCCTGGCGCTGGCCTTTCTGATCGGGGTGGGGCTGGCCAATGTGCTGGCCGACAACACGCCGCTGCTGGCGTTTGGGCTGGGCCTCGCCAACCTGGCCGAGGTGGCGCTGGGGGCGCTGTTGCTGCGGCTCATCCATCGTGGCGAACCCTTCCTGTCGTCGCTGCGCCTGACGGCGCTGAGCCTGCTGGCGGTTGGTCCGTGCGCCGCCGTGGTGGGGGCCAGTGCCGGCGCGCTGGTGGTGGCGCTGGAGCTGGGCGTGCCGTTTGGCACCATCTGGCCGAGCTGGTGGTTCGCCGACGGCATGGGCGCACTGGTGCTGGTGCCCTTGCTGCTGCTGAGCGACCGCTCGCGCTGGCGCCAACTGCTGGCTCCGACGAAATGGCTGCGCGTGCTGCCGCTGGCGCTGCTGGTGGCGCTGACCTGCTACGTGGGCGTGCGCTACCTGCCGTACCCGTTCATCTTCGCCGAGATTCCGCTGATCGCCAGCGCCATGCTGCTGGGCCTGTTCCCCGCGACCCTCCTGACCCTGCTCGCGGCGGCGCTGATCGTGGCCGCCACGCTGGATGCCCCGGAGATGGTGCTGGCCGGCTTGCAACGCTGGGGCCCGGCCGGGTTCAACCTGCCGCTGGCGGTGACGGTGTCGCTGCCGGTGATGGTGGGGGCGCTGATGGATGCGCTGGAGCGTCAGCAGACGGCGCTCGAGCTCAGCCGCAAGGAACTCAGCGACACCATGCAGGCGGCGGCGATCGGCATGGCGCTGGTGTCGACCAGCGGCCACTGGATCAAGGTCAACCCGGCGTTGTGCCAGCTGTTGGGCTACCGCGAGGAGGAATTGCTGCCGCTGACGTTCCAGGACGTCACCCATCCCGACGACCTGGAGCTGGACCTGGCCAACGTCCACGCGCTGCTGGAGGGGCGCGCCGACACCTATCGCATGGAAAAGCGCTACCTGCGCCAGGACGGCCGGGAATTGTGGGCGCAGCTGGCGGTGTCTATCGTGCGCGACCGCGATGGGCGGCCGCTTTACTTCGTGGCCCAGGTGGAGGACATCGACCAGCTGAAGCGGGCCCAGGAAGCGCTGCGCGAGAGCGAGGCGCGCTGGAACTTCGCGCTGTCCGGCAGCGGCCAGGGGGTGTGGGACTGGGATCTGGTGAGCGGCACGGTGTTCTTTTCCGATACCTGGAAGAGCATGCTGGGCTATGCCCCGGGAGAGATCGGCCAGGATATCGAGGAGTGGTGGTCGCGCATCCACCCGCAGGACGAGGAATGGGTACGCGTGGTGCTGCAGCGCATCGCGCAGGGGCGCGATAGCCGTTACGCCATCGAGTACCGCCTGCTCGACAAGCGCCACAACGCCCTGTGGATCCACGACCGCGGCGTGGTGATCGAGCGCGACGCCGCCGGCCAGCCGCGGCGGCTGATCGGCACCCACACCGACATCAGCGCCAGGAAGCGCGACGAGGCCGAGCGCCGGCGCCAGAGCGAGCGCATGGCGTTGGCGGTGGCGGCGGCGCGGGTGGGCATCTGGGAGTGGCACATCGGCAGCAACACCCTGATCTGGGACGAGCGCATGTACGAGCTGTACGGACGCCAGCCCGGCGACGGCGATCCGCCGCTGGAGTACTGGTACAACAGCCTGCACCCGGACGACAGCGAGCGGGCGCTGCAGGAAGTGGTGCTGGCGCAACAAGGCAAGAAGCCGCTCGATACCGAGTTTCGCGCGCTGTGGCCGGACGGGCAGGTGCGCCACATCCGCGCCCTGGCGACGGTGCGCTGCGACGAGTACGGCGTGCCGGTGGCGATGACCGGCACCAACTGGGACATCACCGAGCAGCGCCGGCTGGCCGATGCCCTGGCCGAAGAGAAGGAGCTGTGGCGCGTCACGCTGCACTCCATCGGCGACGCCGTGATCGCCACCGATACCACGCTCGTGATCAATTACATGAACCCGGTGGCGGAGCGGCTGACCGGCTGGCGCCAGGCCGAGGCGCGGGGGTGGCCGCTGAGCACGGTGCTGGTGCTGCGCGATCAGGCCAGCGGCCAGCCGCTGGCCGACCCGGTGGAAGCCTGCCTGCGCCAGGGCCAGCCGGTGTTTCTCCAGCCCGGCGCGGTCCTGATCGGCCGCGATGGCCGGGCGGTGCCGGTGCTCGATTCGGCCGCCCCGGTGCGTGCCGGCAACGGCAGCGTCATCGGCGCCGTGCTGGTGTTGCAAGACCTGCGCGACCTGCCGCCTTCGCGGCCCGGCGCCATGCCCCCGTCGCCGCCCGCCCGCTGAGACGCCCCCCGCCGTCGCGCTATCCCTCTCGGTCACTTCCCCTTGGCGCAGCGCGCCCGGTCGGGGGCTGGTTTGACAACTTACTTACTAGTAAGTATTGTCGTGGCACAGGCTAACACGATAAAAAACCGCCACACCAACACGAGGAATTTCCCATGACGGCTTACCCGCGGCTCTTGGCCCCGCTCGATCTCGGCTTCACCACGTTGAAGAACCGCGTGCTGATGGGCTCGATGCACACCGGACTGGAAGAGGCGCCGCAAGGCTTCGAGAAGATGGCCGCGTTCTACGCCGAACGGGCACGCGGCGGGGTCGGGCTGATCGTCACCGGCGGCGTCGGCCCCAACCCGGAAGGCTGCGTGGCCGAAGGGGCGGCGATGCTGGCGCACGAAACCGAGGTGCCGCAGCACCGCCTGGTGACCGAGGCGGTGCACGCCGAGGGCGGCAAGATCTGCCTGCAGATCCTGCATTCCGGCCGCTACAGCTTCCAGGAGCAGTGCGTGTCGGCCTCACCGCTGATCGCGCCGATCAATTTCTACAAGCCGCGCGAGCTCTCCGAAGAAGACATCTGGCGCACCATCGCCGACTTCGCACGCTGCGCCCGTCTGGGGCAGCAGGCCGGCTACGACGGCGTCGAGGTGATGGGCTCGGAGGGCTACCTGATCAACCAGTTCATCGCCCGCGCCACCAACCAGCGCCGCGATGGCTGGGGCGGCAGCTTCGAGAACCGCATCCGCTTCGCCATCGAGACCGTCAAGGCGGTGCGCGCCGCCACCGGCCCCAACTTCATCATCATTTACCGCCTGTCGATGCTGGACCTGGTCAAGGATGGCAGCACCTGGGACGAGGTGGTGCAGCTCGCCAGGGAGATCGAAAAAGCGGGGGCCACGCTCATCAACACCGGCATCGGCTGGCACGAGGCGCGCGTGCCGACCATCGCCACCATGGTGCCGCGCGGCGGCTTCGCCTGGGTGACCAAAAAGCTGATGGGCGAGGTGGGTATTCCGCTGATCACCACCAACCGCATCAACACCCCGGAGGTGGCGGAAGACATCCTCGCCAGCGGCTGCGCCGACATGGTGTCGATGGCGCGGCCGTTCCTGGCCGACCCGGAGTTCGTCAACAAGGCGGCGGCGGGGCGCGGCGACGAGATCAACACCTGTATCGGCTGCAACCAGGCCTGTCTCGACCACATCTTCCAGGGCAAGCTCACCAGCTGCCTGGTCAACCCGCGCGCCTGCCGCGAGACCGAGCTGAACCTGGCGCCGGCGGCGACGCCGAAGCGGCTGGCGGTGGTCGGCGCCGGGCCGGCCGGGCTCGCCTGCGCCACCACGGCGGCCGAGCGTGGCCACGTCGTGACGCTGTTCGACGCCGCCGGCGAGATCGGCGGCCAGTTCAACGTCGCCAAGAAGATTCCGGGCAAGGAGGAGTTCCACGAGACGCTGCGCTACTTCGCGCGCCGCCTCGAGACGACCGAGGTGACTTTGCGCCTCAACACCCGCGTGCAGGCGGACGACCTCAAGAATTTCGACGAGGTGATCCTCGCCACCGGCATCGCGCCGCGCCTGCCCGCCATCCCCGGCATCGAGCACCCGAAGGTGCTGAGCTACCTCGACGTGCTGAAACACGGCAAGCCGGTTGGCCGAAGCGTGGCGATCATCGGCGCCGGCGGCATCGGCTTCGATACCGCCGAGTTCCTCACCCACGAGGGCACGTCGAGCTCGCTGGATGCCGTGGCGTTCATGCGCGAGTGGGGCGTCGACATGTCAGGCGAGACGGCCGGCGGCCTCGTGCCGCAGGGGCCGCAGCCGCATCCCAGCCCGCGCCAGGTCTACCTGCTGCAACGCAAGACCAGCAAGGTGGGCGAGGGGCTGGGCAAGACCACCGGCTGGATTCACCGCGAGAGCCTGAAGATGAAGCGGGTGCAGATGGTGTCCGGGGTGAGCTACGACAGGATCGACGACGCCGGGCTGCACGTGACGATCAAGGGCGAGGCCCAGCTGCTGGCGGTCGACAACGTGGTGGTGTGCGCCGGGCAGGATCCGCTGCGCGAACTCGTGGCGCCGCTCCAGGCCATCGGCAAGACCGTGCACCTGATCGGCGGCGCCGACGTGGCGGCCGAGCTCGACGCCAAGCGCGCGATCGATCAGGGGGTGAGGTTGGCGGCGGTGATTTGAGCGCTTGCGAATAAGAGCCGCTAGCAAACCCCTCTTGGCGTTGTTGCGCGGCCTTGCCGTACTAGGTGTACTGTCTGCGGCCGCGCGCCTAGCCAAGACCGCTACGCTGGGGTTTGATAGCGGCTCTGCATCGCCCTCGTCCCGATTCCGGCCCTGTGATGCTCGCTACGATTTCTTGCGCAAGCTCGGCTGGTTTCCTTCTGGGGAGGTTGGGTTGAGCGGAGCGAAGCCCAACAATCCGCCTCGGAAGGGGACGATGGGTTACGGCATGGCCGCCTTCACCCATCCTACGGAATCGGTGGACTGCGTACTGTCGCGCCAGCGCAGCAGCTGCGCCGCCACCGCGATGGCGATCGAGGTCGGGTCCTTGGCGCTGATGCCGGGCAGGCCGATCGGGCAGACCATGGCGGCGAGCCGTTCCGGCGCGATGCCGCGCGCGGCGAGGCGGTGTTCGAAGCGGGCGCGCTTGCTCTGCGAGCCGATCAGGCCGAAGAAGCCCACGTCGTCGCGGCGCAGGATGTGCCAGGCCAGTTCCAGGTCGAGGTCGTGGCGGTGTGTCATCACCAGGTAGGCGCTGCCGGGCGCGGCGTTTGCCACGTCGTCGGTCGGCTCGTCGCTGACGATCCCGTCCACGTTGTCCGGCAGCGGGGCGAGGAAGGCGTCTTCGCGCTGATCGACCCAGCGGATATGCAGGTCGCTGCCCGCCAGCACCCGCACCAGCGCCTGGCCGACATGGCCGGCGCCGAACAGCGCCAGCTCCCGGCGCCAGGCGCGATAGCGCTGCTGCCAGCGCCCGTCGTCCGCGCCGCCGGACAGCCGCGTGGTGCTGTCGTCTTCCGTTTCCATTACCCAGTCCGAACCCGCTGCGCCGGCGGCCAGCGCGCGTGCCAGCGTGGCGCCCTGGCGCAGCGCCTCGGCGCGCCGCTGCCACGCCGCCCGGTCACCGGCCGCGACGCGTTCGAACAGCAGCCACACCACGCCGCCGCAGCACTGACCCAGGCTCGGACCGAGGGCAAAGCGCAGGACCTCCGGCGCTTGTGGCGCGCTGAGCAGGCGGGCGCGGGCGTGGGCGATGGCTTCCCACTCCAGATGGCCGCCGCCCAGGGTGTCGGCTGTCTGCGTCAGGTTCAGCGCCAGCGTGGCGCCGGCTTCGCGCGGCGCCGAGCCGGCCACCTTGAGCACGCTCACCAGTTCGGCGTCGCCGTCGGCGAGCAGGGCGGGCAGGGAGGCGAGCCAGGGCGGCATGTCAGGCTCCCGGGCGGTAGCCGATGGCGTCGAGCGCATCAAGCACCGCCTGCGGCGTGGCCGGGGCGGCGAGCGGCACGCGCTGGCCCGGCGCGGCGCAGTAGCCCAGGGCGTCGCGGATGGCGAAGAACACCGACAGCGCCAGCATCAGCGGCGGCTCGCCCACCGCCTTGGAGTGGTGCAGGCCTTCCTCGATGTTGGCGTTGTCGAACAGCGTGACCGTGAAGTGCTCCGGCACGTCGTAGGCGGTGGGAATCTTGTAGGTGGACGGCGCGTGCGTGGCGAGCCGCCCGTCCGGCTGCCAGCAGAGCTCCTCGCTGGTGAGCCAGCCCATGCCCTGCACGAAGCCGCCCTCGATCTGGCCGCGGTCGATGGCCGGGTTCAGCGAGCGCCCGACGTCGTGCAGGATGTCCACCGCTAACAGCCGCGTCGCCCCCGACAGCGTGTCCACCGCCACCTCGCTCACCGCCGCGCCGTAGGCGAAGTAGTAGAACGGCCGGCCCTGGCGCGTGTCGGCATCGTAGTGGATCTTGGGCGTGCGGTAGAAGCCGGCCTCCCACAACGGCAGGCGGCGGCGGTAGGCCAGCGTCACCAGCTCGGTGAAGTCGAGCCGGTGTTCGCCGGAGCAGACCTGTCCCCCTTTGAATTCGACCGTGGCGGCGTGGCAGCCGTAGAGCACGGCGAACAGCGCGGCCAGCCGGGTGCGGATCGCCCCGGCGGCCTGGCGCGCGGCCTGGCCGTTGAGGTCGGCGCTGGAGGAGGCGGCGCTGGCCGAGGTGTTGGGCACCTTGGCGGTGTCGGTGGCGCCGATGCGCACCCGCTCCAGCGGCAGCCCGAGTTCCTCGGCCACCACCTGCTGCACCTTGATGTGCAGGCCCTGGCCCATCTCGATGCCGCCGTGGCTGACCAGCACGCTGCCGTCGAGGTAGACGTGCACCAGCGCGCCGGCCTGGTTGTAGTGGGTGGCGGTGAAGGCGATGCCGAACTTGACCGGGGTCAGCGCCAGGCCGCGCTTGAGCACGGGGCTGGCGGCATTGAAGGCGGCGATGGCGTGGCGGCGTTCCGGGTAGTGGCTGTCGCGTTCCAGCTGGTCCACCAGCTCCGGCAGCACGTTGTCCGCCACGGTCATGCCGTAGTGCGTGGTGTCGCGCGGCGCCGCGCCGTAGAAGTTGGCGCGCCGCACCACCAGCGGGTCGCATTGCAGGGTGCGCGCGATGTCGTCGAGCACGCTCTCGATGGCGAACATGCCCTGCGGCCCGCCGAAGCCGCGGAAGGCGGTATTCGACACCGTGTGTGTTCTGAGGCGCAGGTTGTGCAGCGTCACCGCGTCCAGGTAGTAGGCGTTGTCGACGTGGAACAGCGCGCGGTCGTTGACCGGGCCGGACAGGTCGGCGGAATGGCCGCAGCGCGCCGCCAGGGTCAGCTCGAGGCCGTGCAGGCGGCCGCTGTCGTCGAAGCCGGCGTCGTAGTCGTAGGCGAAGTCGTGGCGCTTGCCGGTGACGGCGATGTCGACGTCGCGGTCCAGGCGCAGCTTGACCGGGCGGCCGGTGCGCTGCGCCAACAGCGCCGCTAGGCAGGCCCACTGCGCCGACTGCGTTTCCTTGCCGCCGAAGCCGCCGCCGATGCGGCGGCACTCGACCGTCACCGCGTGCGCCGGCAGCCCGAGCGCCTCCGCCACCAATTGCTGCATCTCGCTCGGGTGCTGGGTGGAGCAGTAGAGCTGCAGGCCGCCGTCGTCGCGCGGCACGGCGTAGCTGACTTGCCCTTCGAGGTAGAAGTGCTCCTGGCCGCCCACGCTCAGCTGCCCCTGCAGGCGGTGCGGCGCCTGTTGCAGGGCGGCCGCGGCGTCGCCGCGTTGCATCTCCACCGGCGGCAGCACGTAGTCGGCGGCGGCGCGCGCGCTGGCGATGTCGAGGTGCGCCGGCTGCGTCTCGTATTCGGCCCACGCCAGCCGTACCGCGCGCCGCGCGATCTCGACGCTGTCGGCGGCGACGGCGAACAAAGGTTGGCCGAAGAAGCTCACCTCGCCCGCGCACAGGATCGGGTCGTCCGGCTCGATCGGGCCGCAGCTGGTGCCGTGGCACAGGTCGGCGGCGGTGAGCACGGCGCGTACCCCCGGCAGCTGCCGCACCGTGTCGAGATCGAGCGCGCTGAGCCGGCCGTGGGCGACCTCGGCGCAGCCGAGCGCGGCGTGCAGCGTGCCGGGCAGTTCCGGCAGGTCGTCGGTGTAGCGGGCACGGCCGGTGACGTGGAGCCGGGCGCTGTCGTGCGCATAGGGCAGGCCGACGTGGTCGTGCGCTGGCGGTGGTGGCGTGCTCATAGGGTTTCCTCCGGCGCGGGCAGCGCGATCGGCTCCAGCTCGTCGAGCTGCAGCGGCGTCATCCCCTGGCTGTCGAGCCAGGCCCGCCACAGCAGCCGGCGTGCCAGGCGCTGGCGGTGGTCGGCGCGGCCGCGCAGGTCCGACAGCGGCGAAAAGTCGTGCTGCAGTTCGTTCATCGCCGTCTCCACCGCCACCGCATTCCACGGCCGCCCGATCAGCGCCGCCTCGGCCTGGGACGCGCGTGCCGGCACCGCCGCCATGCCGCCCAGGGCCAGTCGGGCGTCCTGCACCACGTCGCTGTCGTCGCGCGTGATGGCCAGCGCCAGGAACACCGTGGCGATGTCCTGTTCGTAGCGTTTGGACGCCTTGTAGGCGCGGATGAACGGGGCGGCGTTGGATGGCCTACGGCGCGGTACCAGTACGGCACGCACGAACTCGCCCGGCGCCAGGGCGTTGTGCTGGTAGCCGAGGTAGAAGTCTTCCAGCGCCAGCTCGCGTTCGGCGCCGAGCCGGTGCAGCCGCAGCCGTGCCCCCAGCGCGATCAGCGCCGGCATCGAATCGCCGATCGGCGAGCCGTTGGCGACGTTGCCGGCCAGGGTGGCGGCGTTGCGGATCGGCGGCGAGGCGAAGCGCCGCGCCAGCTCGGCCAGCTCCGGGTACTCGGCCACCAGCGCGGCGAAGGCGTCGGTCAGCGTCACCGCGGCGCCGATGCGCAGCCACTCGGGATCGTGCTCGATGGTTTTCAGCTCGTCCACGTGCGCCAGCGCAATCAGCTCGGGCAGCTCGTGCAGCTGTTTGGTGACCCACAGCCCGAGATCGGTGCCGCCCGCCAGCAGCCGCGCCTCGGGGACGGCGGCGTACAGTTCCGCCAGCTCGGCCAGGGTGCGGGGGCTGCGCAAACGGGCGCCGCCGGCGCGGTAATCGAGCGCCGGGGCCGTGGCCAGCGCCTGCAAGGCGGCGACGATCGGCTCCGGGTCCGGCAGGCAGGCAGGGGCCGCGCAGGCGGCGACGCCGGCGTCGATGATGGGGCGGTAGCCGGTGCAGCGGCACAGGTTGCCGGACAGCGCGTCGATCACCTCGGCGCGTCCGGCACCGGGGTGCTGGCTGGCGAGTGCGAACAGCGACATCACGAAGCCCGGGGTACAGAAACCGCATTGCGAGCCGTGCTGCTCGACCAGCGCCCGCTGCACCGGGTGCAGCCCGTCCGGCGCCAGCGCGGCCACGTCCTCCACCGTCAGCAGCGCCTTGCCGTCGAGCGCCGGCAGCAGCATCAGGCAGGCGTTGACGCTGCGCCAGACCAGCTTGCCGTGGCGCAGCTCGCCCACCGCCACGGTGCAGGCACCGCAGTCGCCCTCGGCGCAGCCTTCCTTGCTGCCGGTGGCGTGCCGCTCGTCGCGCAGGAATTGCAGGACGGTGCGGGTGGGGGGCTGCTGCTGCACCCGCACGATGTCGCCCTGGTAGTAGAACTGGATCGGCCGTTGTTCCATGCTGTGCTGTCCGCTGGGCTGCCGGGCGGCGGCCCGGTTTCTATAAAGATAGTCGGGCAGGCGAGGCTTGCCAGCTTGGGGCGTCGCCGGCCCGGCTGCCGGGCGGCGGGTCAGTGGGGGACAGCGCCTCGGTAAACGTCGTGCGCCGTACCCGGCAAACGATGAGCCACACCACCCGCACGGGGCAAAGCAACAGCGCCAGCGCTATGGCCAGCGTCGCCGGCGCGACGCCATGGACGTAGAGCACGCCGCCCGCCACCGCGACCGAGAGCGCGGCGCAGCCCAGCTACGCCCGCCGTTGCACCGCCATGGCGCTGCTGCGCTCAGAGCCCGATACGCGCCCGCTTGAGCAGCGCCGAGTTGACGATCACCGACAGCGAACTGAGCGCCATCGCCGCCGCGGCCAGGATGGGGTTGAGCAGGCCCAGCGCCGCGATGGGAATCCCGATGCTGTTGTAGATGAAGGCCCAGAACAGGTTCTGCTTGATCTTGCCCATGGTGGCGCGCGACAGCTGGATGGACGCCACCACGTCGCGCACGTCGTTCCGGATCAGGATGATGCCGCCGGTCTCCTTGGCCACGTCGGAACCGGAGCCGATGGCGATGCCGATGTCGGCGGTCGCCAGGGCCGGCGCATCGTTGACGCCGTCGCCCACCATCGCCACCACCTCGCCCGCGTCGCGCAGCTGGCGGATCACCTTGGCCTTGTCCTCCGGCAGCACCTCGGCGATCACCTGCGCGATGCCGATCTGCCGGGCGATCGCCTCGGCGGTGCGCCGGTTATCGCCGGTCAGCAGCACGACCTTGATCCGCCGCGCCGCGAGGGCGGCCACGGCCTGGGCGGCCTCCGGCTTCAGCGTGTCCGCTACGGCGATCACGCCGATCAGGCGGCCGTTGTCCCCCACCAGCATGGCGGTCTTGCCGTCCGCCTCCAGGCGCGCCAGGGTCTCTGCCGCCGCGTCGATCGCGATGTTTTCCCGGGCGAACAGGCGGCGGTTGCCGAGCAGCACCGTGCGCCCCTCCACCACGCCCTGGATGCCGTGGCCGGCGATGCCGGTGATGGCGCCGGCCGGCGCCAGCGACAGGCCGCGCTGCCGTGCCGCCCTCACCATGGCCTGCCCCAGCGGGTGCTCCGAGCCGGTTTCCACCGCGGCGGCCAGAGCCAGCACCTGCGCCGCGTCGTGAGTGTCGAACGGCACGATATCGGTGACGTTCGGCTCGCCGCGCGTCAGGGTGCCGGTCTTGTCGAACACGATGGTGGTGAGCTTTTCCGCCCGCTCCAGCACCTCGCCGCCGCGGATCAGGATGCCGCCGTCCGCCCCCTTGCCGACGCCAACCATCAGCGCCGCCGGCGTGGCGATGCCCAGCGCGCACGGGCAGGAAATGATCAGCACCGCGATGAAGGCCAGCAGCCCTTGCGGGAAGTGGCCGGCCAGCCACCAGCCCAGGAAGGCGAGCACGGCGACGCCGACCACCGCCGGCACGAAATAGCCGGTGACGGTGTCGGCCAGGCGCTGGATCTGCGCGGTGCTGGCCTGGGCCTCTTCCACCATGCGGATGATCTGCGCCAGCGCGGTGTCGGCGCCGATGCGGGTGGCGCGGAAGGCGAACACGCCGGCGCCGTTCAGGGTGCCGCCGATCACCGGTGCGCCGGGGCGCTTCGCCACCGGCATCGATTCGCCGGTGAGCATCGACTCGTCCAGATTGGACTGCCCTTCGATCACCTCGCCGTCGGTCGGCACCTTCTCGCCGGGCTTCACCAGCACCGTTTCGCCCACCATGATGCTCTCGGCCGGGATGTCGGTTTCCACGCCGTCGCGCCGCACGTGCGCCGTGGCCGGTTTGAGGTCGAGCAGATGGCGCACCGCCGCCGACGACTTCTTCTTGATGATCTCCTCCATGTAGCGCCCGAGCAGCACGAAGGCGATGATCACCGCCGACACTTCGAAATAGACGTCGCGCTCGGCCACCTTGACCGGCAGGATGGCCGGGAAGAACAGCACCGCCACGCTGTAGAAGTAGGCCACCGAGGTGCCCAGCGCGATCAGGAAATCCATGTTGATGTTGCGGGTGCGGATGGCGTTCCAGGCGCCCTTGTAGAAGCTCCAGCCGCCGATGAACTGCACCGGCGTGACCAGCAGGAACAGCCACATGCCCCAGGTCAGCCAGGGCAGGGCCGGAATCGGCGCCCATGACAGCAGCGTGGCGCCGGCGGCGAGCGCCAGGAAGGCGCCGGCGCGCAGCATCGCGAGCGCCAGCACGCCGGTCAGCGCGATGGTGACCCGCGTCTTCATCGCCTTCAGTTCGTGCTCGGGCGACTCGAAGGTGCGCAGGCAGCTGTCGCTGCAGAAGTAATAGGTACGGCCGCCGCGCTGGGTGCTGAGCGCGCTGGCCTTGTCCACCAGCATGCCGCAGATCGGGTCCTTGGCACGGCCGCTGGCACCGCTTGCTGCGGCCGGCGGCATCGCCGCGGCCGCGGGCGGGGGCGTGCTGGCGCCACCGGTGGCGCTAACGGGGGCGTAGCGCTCCGGCGCGGCGGCGAACTGCTGCTGGCAGTGCGCCGAGCAGAACCAGTAGCGTTGCCCGCGGTACTCCTGGCTGGACTGGGCCGTGGCCGGGTCGATCTGCATGCCGCAGACCGGGTCGCTGACGCGTGCCATCGTCATTCTCCTTTCATTGCGCCGCTAGCGGCAGCCGTGCAGCCGCGTGTGCAGCCACGCGAACACCGTGCCGACCACGAAGCCCCATACCGTCAGCACGACCAGCGGGTAGAGGAAGACGGCGAGCGTGAACGGGGCCGGGCTGGCCAGCTTGTGAAAATCGAGGCCGTGGAACAGGGCGTTGAGGAAGTCGATGCCCTGCGCGGGCCACTGCCGGTAGAGGAGGGCGCACACGATGTAGCTGAACGCCATGGTGAGGGCCAGGGCGAGGCCGGTTTTCCAAGGGGGGAACAGGGCCATGGCAGACTCCTTGGCTGGTGAGGGTGGCAACAGGCCGGGCGGCGCCACGCCTCGTCGCGGCATGAGCTTGCCGCCGACGGCGACACGGCGCGCGCTCCGGTCATCCGGAGGGCGCGGACGCTACTGGTTGAAACGCTGGAACAACCGGAGCAGGAAGGAAGGGGGTGAGGTGGCCGGCCACGCCGCCTGGCGCGGCCGGGAGGCCCGGCCGTGGCGGCAGAGGGGCGGGAGGATCATGGGCAGCAGCAGCCACAGCAGCAGCACGGGGGTCGCCAAGGGAGCGGCCGGCGCCGGCTGGGAGGCGCTGGTCGCGCTGCCCAGGTTGGCGCACCAGGACTGGCAGGCGGCGTGGTGCGAGGCCGGCGCCGAAGCGGGCGCGTCCGACGGGTCGGCGCTCAGGACGGCCGGGCCCGCCGCCAACGGTTGCTCGGCCAGGCAGCCCTCGAGAGCGCCCGCCGCGCAGGCAAACACCCACAGCGCCAGCAGCAGGCGGCAGAGGAGCTGCAGGGGGCGGCGGGAGAGG
>NZ_JBYSWM010000069.1:0-627 GCF_058781125.1 Pseudogulbenkiania sp. FW507-F1
AACAACATCAACCACCCGGAATCCGAGCCGATGATCATCGGCCGCAACTTCCTGGTGAAGATCAACGGCAACATCGGCAACTCCGCCGTCACCTCGTCGATCAGCGAGGAAGTCGACAAGATGACCTGGGGTATCCGCTGGGGCGCCGACACCATCATGGACCTGTCCACCGGCAAGAACATCCACGAGACGCGCGAGTGGATCCTGCGCAACAGCCCGGTTCCCATTGGCACGGTGCCGATCTACCAGGCGCTGGAGAAGGTGAACGGCAAGGCCGAGGACCTGACCTGGGACATCTTCAAGGACACGCTGATCGAGCAGGCCGAGCAGGGCGTCGACTACTTCACCATCCACGCCGGCGTGCTGCTGCGCTACGTGCCGATGACCGCCAACCGCATGACCGGCATCGTCAGCCGCGGCGGCTCGATCATGGCCAAGTGGTGCCTGGCGCATCACAAGGAAAACTTCCTCTACACGCACTTCGAAGACATCTGCGACATCATGAAGGCCTACGACGTGGCCTTCTCGCTCGGCGACGGCCTGCGTCCGGGTTCGGTATGGGACGCCAACGACGACGCGCAGCTCGGCGAGCTGAAGACCCTGGGCGAACTGACCCAGATCGCCTGG
>NZ_JBYSWM010000011.1:0-133855 GCF_058781125.1 Pseudogulbenkiania sp. FW507-F1
ACAGGACCGTGAAACGCCTTAGCGCCGATGATAGTGCGGCATTGCCGTGTGAAAGTAGGACACCGCCAGACTCCCCTCAAGAAAGCCCAGCTCATACGAGCTGGGCTTTTTGCTTTGTGCTTTGTGCTGGCGGAATGCATCCTCCACCGCGTCCACCTTCCCCCCTCTGCAGACGGCAAGAAAAAAGGCCGGATTACCGGCCTTGGTGCTGCATTTCCTGTTCGAACAATTCCGCCATCCGTCGTGCTGCACGGCACAACTCGGCTTCCGGCACCCCGGCGTATCCCAGTACCAGTCCCCGCCGTGTGGCCGGTCCCCAGAAATGCCGGGCGAGCGGACGCAGCCATAGTCCTTCGCGCGCGGCGACGGCGCTCAGCTGCTGCTCATTCACTGTATCCGGCAGGCTGGCGACCAGGTGCATGCCGGCCTCGCCGGGGGAGAGCGGCAGCTGTTCACCCAGGCACTGGTGCAGTGTTTCACGCAGCAGCGTCTGGCGGATCTGGTAGAGCTCGCGCATGCGCCGGATGTGGCGCGCAAAGTGGCCTTCGGCGATGAAGTCGGCCAGTGCCGCCTGTATGGCGTAATGCCCTTCGCGGTATAAGCGGGCGTAGCTGGCGCGGAACGGATCGATCAGGGCTTCCGGCAGAACCAGATACCCCAGGCGCAGGCCGGGATACATGACCTTGCTGAAGGTGCCAAGATAGATTACGGCGCCACCGTTGGCCAGCCCCTGCAGCGAGGCGAGTGGCTGCGAGTGGTAGCGGAATTCGCTGTCGTAGTCGTCCTCGACGATCCAGCTGCGGTGGGCTTCGGCCAACTTCAGCAACTCCAGGCGCCGTCCCAGCGTCATCACCACGCCACTGGGGTATTGGTGCGACGGGGTGACATAGATCAGCCGGGGAGCGCGCGCGGGAGGGGCCAGGGCCGGGTTCAATCCTTCTGCATCGACCGGAACCGGCACGATGTCGAGGCCGGCGGCGGTCATCGCCGCCTGCGCCCCGGCGTAGCCGGGCTCTTCCAGCCAGACCGTGTCACCCGGATCGGCCAGCAGGCGGGCGCACAGTTCCAATGCCTGCTGGGCGCCCTGAGTGATCACAATCTGTTCCGGACGGCACAGTACCGAGCGTGACTGGCGCAGGTAATCGCACAGCACCTCGCGCAGCGCCGGCAGCCCGCCATCGTGGCAGTAGCCGAGCCAGTCGAGGCTGGGCTGCTTGTTGTGGCGCGACAACAGACGTTGCCACTGCTGCTGCGGGAAGGCATCCAGCGCCGGGACGCCCGGTGCGAAGGCGCCGAGCACGCCTTGCGGCAGATTGCTGTGGCGACTCAGTTGCTCGCCGCGCTGGCTGAGGCCGGGCAGGCGGGCCCCTGCCGCGGGTGACGGTGCGTCGCGCCCGGTGAAGACATCCGAGACGTAGGTGCCCGAGCCGTGCCGGCTCTCCAGGTAGCCTTCGGCCTGCAGCTGGTCGTAGGCCGCGAGCACGGTGTTGCGCCCCAGTCGCAGCTCGCGTGCCAGCTGGCGCGAGGCGGGCAGGGTGCTGCCGCCGGATAGACGTCCCTGGCGGATCCAGTCGCGCAGCTGATGATAGAGCTGGCGGTGCAGCGCTTCGCTGCCCTCGCGTTGGAGGACTTGCTGCAGGGCGTCGACGATCCAATCACTGCTCAAGGTGGTTCCTTCATCGATAGCAAAGTGGCTCTTTTGACGGGATGACTTTGCCTGTAGCCTGACTCCATGTCCACTCTGGGAAGAGGAGTCCGAGATGCTGATGGATCCGTGTGCGTTTTATGCGGCCAAGCTGGCCTACGAAATCGATTCGGCCGATGTCTACGCCATGCTGGAGCGTGGCGAACCGCTGTTGCTGATCGATGCCCGCTCGGCCGATGCCTATGCCCGCGAGACCCTGCCCGGCGCGCTCAGTCGGCCGCATCGTCTGATGACGGCGGAGAGCACCGCGGATCTGCCGCGCGACCGCCTGCTGGTGACGTTCTGCGACGGCATCGGCTGCAACGCGTCGACCAAGGGGGCGCTGAAGCTGGCGGAGCTGGGGTTCCCGGTGCGCGAACTGATCGGCGGTGTCGATTGGTGGAAGCGCGACGGCTATGCGACCGTGACCGGCGAGCTGGCCCGGCAAGCCGGGCCGAGCGGTCCGGCGGCCTGCTCATGCTGAGGCTGGAGCCATGAAGCGCTTTGATACGTGGTTGAAGGGAGCATGCAATGAGGTTCTGTGAGCCGATCACCTTGAATGGACGGTACGCCCGGCTGGAGCCGCTGACGCTGGAGCACCATGATGGTCTGGCGGCAGCGGTCCGCGACGGGGAGTTGTGGCGTTTGTGGTATACCGCGATCCCGACCCCGGACGGCATGCGCGCCGAGATCGAGCGCCGTCTGACGCTGTGGGAGCAGGGCAGCATGCTGCCGTTCGCGGTACGCCGACTCGACAGCGGCGAGCTGTGCGGCATGACCACCTTCATGAACATCGAACAGGAACGTCGGCGCGTCGAGATCGGTTCGACCTGGTACGCGCACAGCGCGCAGCGCACGGCGATCAATACCGAGTGCAAGTTGATGCTGCTGGCGCATGCCTTCGATGCGCTGGGCTGCATCGCCGTGGAGTTTCGTACCAGCTGGATGAACCAGGCGTCGCGTGCGGCGATCGCCCGGCTCGGGGCCAAGCAGGATGGCATCCTGCGCAATCACCAGCTGCTGGGCGACGGCGTTTACCGCGACACCGTGGTGTTCTCGATCATCGACCAGGAGTGGCCGGCGGTGCGGCAGCACCTGCGTTTCAAGCTGGATAGCCGGGAGGCGTGAGATGTACCTGCCCAAACATTTCGAGGCCCCGAGCACGGAGGCCATGCACGAGCTGATGCGCATGGCTCCGTTGGCCACGCTGGTTGCATCGACGGCGGCGGGGCTCGAGGCTAACCACATCCCGCTGCTGTGGTCGCCCGATCCGGCCCCGTCGGGCTGCCTGCGCGGCCATGTCGCGCGCGCCAACCCCTTGTGGCGCAACGTCACGGGGGAGTGCGAGGCACTGGTGGTCTTCCACGGCCCCGACGCCTATGTGTCGCCGGGCTGGTATCCGAGCAAGCGCACGGACGGCAAGGCGGTGCCGACCTGGAACTACGTCGCGGTGCACGCCTACGGTCGGCTGCGCGTGATCGACGACCGGGACTGGCTGCGCGAAAAGCTGACGCTGCTGACGGCCGAGCACGAAGCCGGCATGGCGTCGCCCTGGCAGTTGAGCGATGCCCCGGCCGACTACATCGACAAGCTGTTGGCGGCGGTGGTCGGCATCGAGATCGTCGTCAGTCGGCTGGAAGGCAAATGGAAGGCGAGCCAGAACCAAGCCGCGGCCAACCGGGCGGGCGTGGCCGCCGGGCTGGCGGCGAGCGGCGACGCCGGAGCGGCACGGATGGCGGCGCTGGTGGAGGCGGGAACGGCGCGCTGAGCGAGCGGGCTGGAGAGGTCGATAGGTTTCACCGCTGGCTCGGCTCGGAGTAAAATACAATGTTTATTCCGCTGATCGATGTAGAGACCGATGAAACCCCATCCCCGCAATGCCCGCATCAAGGGCGAGCCGCAGCCGCCCAGCCGTTTCATTTTCGGCGACGCCGTGGACGAGGCCGGACTGGAGCCGTGGGAGTACGTGGTCCACACCGGATCGCCCGCCTTCGTCTGCCGCCTGGTCGGCAACGACGTGACGCCGTTCGCCGGCCGCGACAGCACCGAGTTCGCCAGTGCCGTGCTGTTCGACGACGAGGAGCAGCTGACCCATTACGTCTGCAACAGCGGCTTCAGGCTGTTCGATTTTTCCTTCCGCGACGAAGTGCCCAGCGCCGCCCGCCTGCAGTCCATCTGCGACGAGGCGATGACGGTCTATCAGCGCCTGCAGCAGGTCTACAACGAGCGCGACATGGGGCCGAAGGCGCGCGAGATGCGGGTCGGGCCGAGCGAGCCGCTGCCGCCGGCCGAGCGCGCGCGCGCGATCCGTTCGCTGGCCGAAACCGCCCAGGCCGCGGTGGTCGACCCGGTGCGCCGGGTGCAGCTCTCCGCCGACGTGCAGATGGCGTTGGCGGGTGGCGACCAAGCGGTGTTCACCGAGGCCCAGCTGGCATTGCAGGGCGAGGTGCCGGCGCGCCAGCTGCTGGTCGATACCGCGCGCGACTGCATCGCCTTCCCCGAGGTGGTGCGCCAGGACGGCAGCAGCGTGTCGTTCGAACTGTGGGCGCTGCCGCTGGCGTTCTCACGTGCGCAGGGCGGGGTGTGGTGGCACTTCCCGCTGCTGGAGCGCATCGAGGGGGTGTTGGCGGATGCGCTGGACGTGCCGTCGCAGGCCATC
Organism: Pseudogulbenkiania sp. FW507-F1; assembly: GCF_058781125.1. Classification (NCBI taxonomy): domain Bacteria; kingdom Pseudomonadati; phylum Pseudomonadota; class Betaproteobacteria; order Neisseriales; family Chromobacteriaceae; genus Pseudogulbenkiania; species Pseudogulbenkiania sp. FW507-F1. The sequence continues at coordinate 4,344 of NZ_JBYSWM010000011.1, forward strand.
CTGTGGGTGTCGCCGACCCTCTTCACGCTCGACATGCTCAACGAGCGCTCCTGCCAGAACCTGGTGCACCTGGCGCCGGTGATGGACAGCGGCTGCGATTTCGCCCCGGTCGAGCCGGAGCCGGCGCGCGCCACCTTCGAGGCGGCGCGCAAGACCCAGCAGCCGCAGCTGGTGCTGGCGTGGATTCCGTTCATCGTCGAGCGCGGCGTGCTGACCGTGGAGCGCGTGCGTCAGCTCGGCCGCAAGGCGCTGGAGCTGACCATGCCGGTGGTGCAACAGGCCATCGCCAGCGAGATGGAGTACGGCGAGGCCGAGCTGTTCACGCCGTTGCCATGGTGGGAGGCGCTGTCCGCCGGGGTGCAGGCCTGGAACCGCAAGCGGCTGGGCATGACGGTGGCGCTGGTGGCGGCGGGCCAGGGCGGTCTGCAGGAGCTGGAAGCCGTGGCGGAGTATCAGCCCGAGCTGCAGGGCTACGACGTCGGCCTCAAGCTGAAAGGCAGCGAGGAGGTCCTGGCCCATACGCCGTGGATGCTGGTGCCGGATGTGGCGCCGGACCGCGAGTTGTCGTTCCACGATCTGGCTTCCTGCCTCAAGGAAGCAGGGATTCCGCTGTCGGAGCGGGTGGCGCGGCTGCACTGAGACCGGGCGTTGCCGCCAAGGTTGGCCGAAGCCTGTCGTTCGGCCAGCGGCAAAAAAAAGGGGCCGGTCTCAGCCGGCCCTAATTCGCTTCACACCTGACAGGGTCTTACAAATTCATCAGCGGTCGATACCGCCCAGCAGCACGTACTTGATTTCCAGATAGTCTTCGATGCCGTACTTGGAGCCTTCGCGGCCCAGGCCGGATTGCTTCACGCCACCGAACGGCGCGGCCTCGTTGGAGAGGATGCCGCTGTTGACCGCGACCATGCCGTACTCCAGGCCTTCGGAGACGCGGAAGATGCGGCCGATGTCGCGCGCGTAGAAGTACGAGGCCAGGCCGAACTCGGTGTCGTTGGCCATCTGGATCGCTTCTTCTTCGGTCTTGAAGCGGAACAGCGGCGCCAGCGGGCCGAAGGTTTCTTCCTTGGCGACCTTCATCTGCGGCGTCACGCCGGTGATCACGGTCGGCTCGAAGAAGCTGTGGCCCAGGGCGTGGCGCTTGCCGCCGGTGACCAGCTTGCCGCCCTTGGCCAGCGCGTCGGCGATGTGCTCTTCCACCTTGGCCACCGCGTTCAGGTCGATCATCGGGCCTTGCGTCACGCCGGCTTCCAGGCCGTTACCCACCTGCAGCTTGGCGACGGCGGCGGCGAATTTCTCGGCGAAGGCGTCGTACACGCCGTCCTGCACCAGGATGCGGTTGGCGCAGACGCAGGTCTGGCCGGCGTTGCGGTACTTGGAAATCATCGCGCCTTCGACCGCGGCGTCGAGGTCGGCGTCGTCGAACACGATGAACGGCGCGTTGCCGCCCAGTTCCATCGACACTTTCTTCACGGTGTCGGCACATTGCGCGATCAGCTTGCGGCCCACTTCGGTGGAGCCGGTGAAGGAGAATTTCTTCACCGTGTCGGAGCCGGTCAGCACGGCGCCGATTTCGCTGGAGCCGCCGGTGATCACCGAGAACACGCCTGCCGGGATGCCGGCGCGGTGCGCCAGCTCGGCGATGGCCAGCGCCGACAGCGGCGTCTGGCTGGCCGGGCGCACCACCATCGGGCAGCCGGCGGCCATGGCCGGAGCGGCCTTGCGCGTGATCATGGCGTTGGGGAAGTTCCACGGCGTGATCGCGGCGGTGACGCCGATCGGCTCTTTGGTCACCAGGATGCGCTTGTCGGCGCCGGTGGACGGGATGGTGTCGCCGTAGATGCGCTTGGCTTCTTCGGCGTACCACTCGATGTAGCTGGCGCCGTAGGCGATTTCGCCCTTGGCCTCGGCCAGCGGCTTGCCCTGTTCGGCGGTCAGGATGACGCCGAGGTCTTCCTGGTTGGCCATCATCAGGTCGAACCACTTGCGCAGCAGGTTGGCGCGCTCCTTGGCCGACTTCTTCTTCCAGCTCTTGAACGCTTCGGCAGCGCCGGCCACGGCGCGCTCGGCTTCGGCGCGGCCCATTTTCGGCACGTGGGCGATGATCTCGCCGGTGGCGGGGTTGGTGACCGGGATAGTCTCGCCGTTGTCGGCGTCCAGCCACTCACCGTTGAGGTAGCACTGCTGCTTGAGCAGCGACGGGTCTTTCAGGTTCAGCATCATGTTCTCCGTGTGCAGGGCGCTTCGGCCAACCTGGACAGGTTGGCCGAAGGGCAGGGCGGCTCAGGCGCGCAGGGCGGTGTCGAGCTTGGCCAGCGCTTCCTGGAATACGCTGTCCTCGATGGTCAGCGGGAACAGGAAACGTACCACGTTGGCGTAGGTGCCGCAGGTCAGCAGGATCAGGCCGGATTCCAGCGCCTTCTGCTGCACCTTCTTGGTGAACTCGGCATCCGGCTCGTGGCTGCCCGGCTTGTTGAATTCGACCGCGATCATCGCACCCAGACCACGCACTTCGGCGATCTGCGGCACGGCCTGTTTCAGACCGTGCAGTTTTTCTTTCAGTTCCTCGCCCAGGCGGTTGGCGCGCTCCAGCAGCTTCTCTTCCTGGATCACGGAAATCACCGCCTTGGCCGCGGCTAGCGCCAGCGGGCTGCCGGCGTAGGTGCCACCCAGGCCGCCCGGTGCCGGGGCATCCATCAGTTCGGCCTTGCCCACCAGCGCGGCCAGCGGGAAACCGCCGGCCAGCGACTTGGCCAGCGTCATCAGGTCCGGCGCCACGCCGAAGTGTTCCATCGCGAACAGCTTGCCGGTACGGGCGAAGCCGGCCTGCACCTCGTCGGCGATCAGCAGGATACCGTGCTGGTCGCACAGCGCGCGCAGGGCTTTCACCCACTCGGCCGGGGCCGGCACGAAGCCGCCTTCGCCCTGAACCGGTTCGAAGATAATGGCGGCGACGCGCGACGGCTCGATGTCGTACTTGAACAGACGCTCGAGGCTGGTCAGCGAATCGGCGATCGACACGCCGTGCAGTGCATTCGGGTAGAGGCCGTGGTAGATGTCGGCCGGGAACGGGCCGAAGCCGATCTTGTACGGGGCGACCTTGCCGGTCAGCGCCATGCCCATCATGGTGCGGCCGTGGAAGCCGCCGCCGAAGGCGATCACGCCGGAGCGTCCGGTGGCGGCGCGCGCCACCTTGATGGCATTTTCCACGGCTTCGGCGCCGGTGGAGAAGAACGCGGTCTTCTTGGCGTAGTCGCCCGGGGTCAGGGCGTTGAGCTGCTCGGCCACCTCGACGTAGAGCTCATAGGGGACAACCTGGTAGCAGGTGTGGCTGAACTTGTTCAACTGTTCGGCCACGGCAGCCTGCACCTTGTCGTGAAGGTGACCGGTATTCAGGACGCCGATGCCGCCGGCGAAATCGATGTAGCGGTTGCCTTCCACGTCCCACAGCTCGGCGTTCTTGGCGCGTTCGGCGTAGAAGCCGCACATCACGCCGACACCGCGCGGAGTGGCGGCGGCTTTGCGTTGCTGCAGTTGTTGGTTGCTCATGAGGTCTCTCCTGTGTTCTGTGCCTGTGTGTCGGGCTGAGTGGGGTGGTCTCTACGGGTCCATGCCGGGGGCCCTGCGGCGACAGCGGCGTGCGCCGTCGTCGTGGGCCGCTCTGCTGAATCGGTCTGGGCCCGGCGAGCAGCACGGGTTGAGCAAATTCTAGACGGGTGTTTATTAAAAAGCTACGTTGTACTTAATAAATTAAACGGCAGGACGGCGCGAGTGTTGCGCTGCCGCCAAAGAAAACCGGCCGGAGGGAGCCGGCCGGAGGGTGTGCTGGGGAGCGTAAGCGTTTGTTTCGACAGGAAGAAGTCGGGGCCTGAGCCAAGCCGGTCGGGCGGTGCTCGAATCGTGCCACGGTGCAGGCACGCAGGCTGTGGCGAAAGGCAGGACCGGCCACCGTGCCTGGCGGTGCTAAACAAAGCGGGGCATCGCGCTGTACCGGCGCCGGCGCACCGCCCGCTCACCCCGCGGCACGCTGCGCCAGGGACTGTGAGGCTCAGCGCACGATGTAGGCGTTGACCTCGGCCAGTTGCTGCGGCCCCAGCTGGCCGGCGGCCTGCGCCAGCTGCAGCTTGGCGAGCAGGTAGTTGTAGCGTGCCTTGGCCAGCTGGGTCTGGTCGTTGTAGTACTCCTGCTCGGCCTGCAGCAGATCGAGGTTGGTGCGCACGCCGACCTCCTTGCCGAGCCGGGTGGAGTCGAGCTTGCTCTTGGCCGAGACCAGCAACTGCTGCTGCGCCTTGACCAGGGCCGCCCCGCTGGTGACGCCCAGATAGGCCTGGCGCACCTGCTCGCGCACCTGGCGGCGCGCCGCTTCCAGCTTGTCCTTGGCGCTGTTCTCGTTGGCCGCCGCCTCGCGCACCCGCGAGTTGATGCCGCCGCCGGCGTACAGCGGCAGCGTCAGCTGCAGCCCGACCGAGGACGCTCGGGTGTGCGCGGGGAGGGTGCTGTTGTCGGTGTTGTCCTTGTAGCCGGCGGTGAGCGACACCACCGGCAGGCGCTGCCCGCGCTTCTCGGTCAGATCCTGGCTGGCCAGCGCCAGGTTCTGCTCCTGTGCCTTGATGTCGAGGTTATTGGCCAGCGCCTGGGCGATCCAGCCGTCGAGATCGACGTTGGTCGGCTGATCCAGCGGCAGCGCCGGCGTGACGGCCTGCACGGCGAGCGGATCGAGCCCGGTGAGACGGCGCAGGGCGTTGCGCTTGATCTCGAGATCGCTCTCGGCGAGGATTTCCTGCGCCACCGCGCCGTCGTAGCCGGCCTGCGCCTCGTGGGTGTCGGTGATGGTGGCGGTGCCGACCTCGAACGCGGTCTTGGCCTGCTCCAGCTGGCTGGCGAAGGCCTTCTTGGTGGCCTGGGTGGAGGCCAGCGTGTCCTGCGCCAGCAGCACGTTGAAGTAAGCCTGCGCCACGTCGACGATCAGCTGTTGCTCGCTGGCGGCGAAACGGGTGTCGGCCAGGGCGCTGCTGGTCTTGCCCTTCTGGTAGCCGGTGTACTTGCTGACGTCGAACACGGGCTGCGTCAGCTGCACGCCGACGCCGTGCGTGGTGAAATTGCCGCCGGCGACGGAGGGCTGGATCAGGTTGGTGCGGCTGTAGTCGGCGCTCAGCGCCACCTGCGGCAGCAGCCCGGCACGGCCCTGTGGCGCTTTTTCGTGGCCGGCGTCGCGGTCGTAGCCGGCGGCGGCGAAGGACGCGTCGTAGCCGCGGGCCTGCTGCCAGGCCTCCATCAGGTCGAAGGCCTGGGCCGGCAGCGCCGCGGCGGCGATCAGCAGAGCGGTCAGGGTACGGATACGTGATGTCATTGCTGTTCTCGTCAAAGGCTGTTGCCGGAGCCTGTTCCGGATGATGTCGTTCTGCTTCGGGGCCGCCGCGCCGGTAACGGCGTGGCGGGCGGCTTCCCGGGCGAGGCGTGTCATGTTCGTCATGCTTCGGCGCCTGCCGGCTGCGGTGCGGTGCCGGGCGCCTCCGCCGTGGCGCGCGCGACGTGGTCCTGTGCACGCGGAGCGGAACGCCGCACCTTGAACCACTGCGCGTACAGCGCGGGCAGGAACAGCAGGGTCAGCACCGTGGCCACCAGCAGCCCACCCATGATCGCCACCGCCATCGGCCCCCAGAAGGTGCTGCGCGTCAGCGGAATCATCGCCAGGATCGCCGCCAGCGCGGTCAGCATGATGGGGCGGAAGCGGCGCAGGGTGGAACCGACCACGGCCTCCCAGCGCTCGATGCCCTCGCCGATGTCATGCTCGATCTGGTCCACCAGAATAACCGAGTTGCGCATGATCATGCCCGACAGCGCGATCACTCCCAGCATCGCCACGAAGCCGAACGGGGCACGGAAGGCGATCAGCGTCAGCGTCACGCCGATCATGCCGAGCGGCGCGGTGAGCACCACCATCAGCGTGCGCTGGAAACTCTGCAGCTGCAACATCAGCAGGGTCAGCACCACCACGATCATCAGCGGCGCCACCTTGGCGATGGCCTGCTGCGATTTCACGCTGGATTCGACCGAGCCCCCCATCTCGATGTGATAGCCCAGCGGCAGCGTGGCTTCCAGCTGCTTGAGACGGGGAGCCAGCGCCTGCACCACGTCCGCCGCCTGCACGCCGTCGGCGGTGTCGGCGCGTACCGTCACCGTCGGCAGCCGGTTGCGACGCCAGATGATGCTCTCCTCCGGCTGGTACTCGATGCGTGCCAGCTGCGATACCGGGACGAAGCGCCCGTTCGCGGCCTGCACCATCAGGTTGCCCAGGCCGGCGACGTCGGTCTTCTCGGCCGGGTTGAGGCGCGCCTCGACGGTGATGGTGCGGTCGCCCTCGCGCAACTCGGTCACGGCGGCGCCGGAAATCAACAGCTGCAGTTGCCGGCCCAGGCTCTGGGTCGACACGCCGAGGGCGCGGGCACGGTCCTGGTCGATCACCAGGCGCAGCGACTTGATCTGCTCGCCCCAGTCGTTGTTGACCTGGCGCGTGCCAGGCTGGCTGCGCAGCAGCGCTTCCAGCCGCGCGGCGATGCGTTTCACTTCCTCGTGGCGTTCGCCCATCACCCGATACTGTACCGGATAGCCTACCGGCGGCCCGTTTTCCAGCCGGATCACGCGTCCGCGCAGCGCGGGGAAGTCGCTGTCGAAGGCGCGCTCCAGGTCGCGCTTGACCGTTTCGCGCACCTTCTCGTCCCGGGTCATCACCATCAGCTGGGCGTAGTTGAGGTGCGGCATCTGCTGGTCGAGCGGCAGGTAGAAGCGCGGCGAGCCGCCGCCGACGTAGCTGGTGATGCTGTCGACGCCGGGGTGATGGGCGAACATCGTCTCCAGCTTCTTCGTCTCGCGCTCGGTGGCCTGGTAGCTGGCGCCATGCGGCAGCCACAGGTCGACCAGCAGTTCCACGCGGTTGGAGGAGGGGAAGAACTGCTGCGGCACGAACAGCCTGAACGTCCCCAGCGACAGCAGGAACAGCGCCAGCGTGGCGGCGATCACGCTCTTGCGGTGGTCCAGACACCATTCCAGCACGCTGCGAAAGCGCCGGTAGAACGGCTTGTGGTAGACGTCGGCGTGCTCGCCCTCGGCCTTGAACGTCGGCAGCAACTTGAAGCCGAGGTAGGGGGTGAAGATCACCGCCACCACCCACGACAGCACCAGCGCCAGCCCGACCACGGCGAACAGGCTGAACACGTATTCGCCGGCGTTGGACTTGGCGAGCCCCACCGGCAGGAAGGTGGCGGCGGTGATCAGCGTGCCGGTGAGCATCGGGAAGGCGGTGCTGGTGTAGGCGAAGGTGGCCGCCTGGTAGCGGTTCCAGCCCTGTTCCAGTTTCAGCGCCATCATCTCCACCGCGATGATGGCGTCGTCCACCAGCAGGCCCAGCGCGATGATCAGCGACCCCAGAGAGATGCGCTGCAGGTCGATGTTGAAAAAGTACATGGCGAGGAAGGTCATCGCCAGCACCAGCGGGATCGACAGCGCCACCACCACGCCCGAGCGCCAGCCCAGGCTGAAGAAGCTCACCGCCAGCACGATCACCACCGCCTCGATCAGCGAATGCATGAACTCGCTGATCGAGTGCTGCACCACCTTGGGCTGGTCCGACACCGGTGAAATCTCGACGCCTAGCGGCAGCGCCGCCTTCACGCGTGTCAGCAACTGGTCGAGGTCGCGTCCCAGGCGCAGCACGTCGCCACCGTCCTTCATGCTGATGGCGAGCCCCAGCGCCGGTTTGCCGTTGAAGCGCATGCTGAAGCCGGGTGGGGTGACGAAGGCGCGGTGCACGGTGGCGATGTCGGCGAGGCGGAAGCTCTGGCCGTTGACCGTGATCGGGGTATTGCGCACCGCCTCCAGCGTGCCGTAGGCGCCGCTCGGGCGCACCCATATACGCTCGCCAGCGGTCTCGAACACCCCGGCCGGCGTCACCGCGTTCTGTTCGGCCAGCGCGTTCCAGACGGTGCGGGTGTCGAGCCCCAGCGTGGCGAGGCGGCTGGTGGAGAGGTCGACGTAGAGGCGCTCCGGCTGCTCGCCGACGATGTCGACCTTGCCGACGTCGGGCAGGCGCAGTACTTCCTGGCGCGTGCGGTCGGCGTAGCGGCGCAGCTCCTCGGCGCTGAAGCCGTCGCCGGTGAAGGCGAGGATGTTGCCGAAGGTGTCGCCGAATTCGTCGTTGAAGAACGGGCCTTTCAGGTCGGCGGGCAGGTTCTGGCGGATGTCGCCGAGCTTCTTGCGCACCTGGTACCACTGCTCCGGCACCTTGTCCGGCGCGATGCCTTCGCGCAGGTTGAGCAGCAGCTGCGCCTCACCGGGTTTGGTGAAGCTCTTGACGTATTCCAGCCCGTCCAGCTCCTGCAGCTTCTGCTCCAGTTTGTCGGTGACCTGCTGTTCCATCTCGCTGGCGCTGGCGCCGGGCCACACCACCTTGACCATCATCGCCTTGAAGGTGAACGACGGGTCTTCCTTCTGCCCCAGCTGGGTATAGGCCCAGGCGCCGGCCAGCATCAGGGTGATCATCAGGTACAGCACCAGCGCTTGGTGCTTGAGCGCCCACTCGGACAGGTTGAGTTGTTGTTTCATGGCGGGCACCTCAAGGCTGGAGCAGGCGGACCGGCTGGCCGTCGCGCAGCAGGTGCACGCCGGCGCTCACCACCTGTTCCCCTGTTTTCAGCGCGCCGCTGACGCGGGCAACGCTGTCGTCGATGCCCTGCACGCTGACCTCTCTTCGGCCAACCTTGTGGCTCTTGGGATCGATCACCCAGACGTAGTGCCGGCCGTCCTGGTCGAGCAGGGCGGAGAGCGGCAGCTGCAGGTTACGGTTGCTGTCCGGCGCCGGCAGCGTCACGGTCGCGCTCATGCCTAGCGCCAGCCCGGCGTTGGCGCCGTCGAGGCTGATGCGCGCGGCGTAGGTGCGGGTGGCGGGGTCGGCGTCGGCCGACAGCTCGCGCAAGGTGCCGTTGAAGGTCTGGCCGTCGGCCCACAGCTTCACCTGCAGCGCCTTGGCTGCCCGCAGCGCCGCCAGGGCGTTCTCCGGCACCTGGATCGCGACTTCGCGCGGACCGTCCATGGCCAATTTCAGTACCGGCTGGCCGGCGGCGACCACCTGGCCGACCTCGGCGCTGACGCTGCCGATCACGCCGTCGGCGTCGGCGACGAGCGTGGTGTAGGCGTTCTGGTTGCGGCTGCCGGCCAACTGGGCCTGTGCCTGCTGCAGCTTGGCGCGCGCGGCGTTGACGGCGTTCTGCTGGCGCTCGACCTGGGCCGGGCTGATGAACTGCTTGCCCAGCAGTTCCTGGGAGCGCCTGAGGTCGGCCTCCTGCTGCATCAGGTCGGAGCGGGCGGCGGCGAGCTGGGCCTGTTTGGCGGTGAGGTCGAGTTCGTAGTCGCTGGCGTCGAGCCGGGCCAGGAGCTGCCCCTTCTTCACCCGCTCGCCGGCATTCACCAGGCGCTGGGCGATCTTGCCGCCGACGCGGAAGGCCAGCGGCGTTTCCTGCCGGGAGCGGATGTCGCCGGCAAAGCGGGCGCCGGGCTGGGACGCGTTGTCGCCGGCGGTGACATAACGCACCGGGCGGATGTCTTCCTGTACCGCCGCCTCCTTGGCGCAGGCGGCGAGCCCGAGCACCGCCAGGGCGGAGAGGAGCCAGCGAGAGTGAGGTGTCTTCATCGTGTTGGGCCTTGCTTAGTTGTTGTTATGACTGGGGGCGCACAGGCCGTTGAGGACCAGGTCGAGGGCCTCGGCCAGATGATGGCGCGAATTCTTGTAGGAATAACCGGCCCCCTCCGGCACCACCTTGCCGAATGAGTGCGCCCAGGTCATCGCCAGCACCAGCGGTGCCAGCAGGGCGTCGGTGGCGCTCTCGATCGGCACCGCGCGGAATTCCCCGTTGGCGATGCCGCGCTGCAGGATGCGGCCGACCATGCAGAGGCTGGGCTGGATCACCTCGGCGGCGTAGAACTGCGCGAGTTCGGGGAAGTTGGTGGCCTCGGCGATCACCAGCTTGCAGATACCCGCCAGCTCGGTGCAGCCCACCTCGTCCCACCACTTGAACATCAGCTGCTGCAACAGCTCGGCGGCGCTGCCGCTGTGCTGTCGTTCAATCTCGGCGAACTCGGCGAAGCGCGACGACAGGTTGACCTGGATCACCGCCTTGAAGATTTCTTCCTTGTTCTGGAAGTACAGGTAGGGCGTGCCCTTGGTGACGTTGGCGGCGTGCGCAATGTCTTCCATCTTGGTGGCGCGAAAGCCTTTTTCGACGAACAGGCTGAGGGCGGCGTCGAGGATTTCCGACGGCCGGGCGTCTTTCTTGCGCTGCCAGCGCGGCAGGGTGGGTTCGCTCATGGTGGTTGCTGAATGCTTGTTCAGTAGTGGAATGCAAATGTACTAAGCGCGGAGGCGGTTGGCAATTAATAAATAACAGTTCAGCAACGTGATTGATTACAATGCAACACTTCCCGTATCCCCTTACCCAGGAGACCGCACGTGACCGTATCCGCCACCGAGAAGGCGCTCATCCTCGCCGAGGCGCTGCCCTACATCCGCCGCTTCAACGACAAGACCATCGTGATCAAGTACGGCGGCAACGCGATGACCGACGACAAGCTGAAGGAGGACTTCGCCAAGGACGTGGTGCTGCTGAAGCTGGTTGGCCTGAACCCGGTTGTGGTGCATGGCGGCGGCCCGCAGATCAACGACATGCTGGAACGCGTCGGCAAGCACGGCGAGTTCATCCAGGGCATGCGCGTCACCGACCAGGAAACCATGGACGTGGTGGAAATGGTGCTGGGCGGCCAGGTCAACAAGGAGATCGTCTCGCTGATCAACCAGCACGGCGGCAAGGCCGTGGGCCTGACCGGCAAGGATGGCCACTTCATCCGCGCCCACAAGCTGTTCCTCAAGGGCGAGGGCGAGGGCGAGCAGATCGACATCGGCCGCGTCGGCGAAATCGACGTGATCGATCCGGCGCTGGTGTCTCTGCTCGACTCGCAGGACTTCATCCCGGTAATCGCGCCGATCGGTGTCGGCAGCGACGGCGAGGCCTACAACATCAACGCCGACCTGGTGGCTGGCAAGTTGGCCGAAACCCTCCATGCCGAGAAGCTGGTGCTGATGACCAACACCCCGGGCGTGCTGGACAAGAACGGCAAGCTGCTGACCGGGCTGACTGCCGAGAGTGTCGAGGCCCTGTTCGCCGACGGCACCATCCACGGCGGCATGCTGCCCAAGATCAGCTCCGCTCTCGACGCCGCCAAAAACGGCGTCAACTCGGTGCACATCATCGACGGCCGCGTCCCGCACGCGCTGCTGCTGGAAATCCTCACCGACGCCGGCGTCGGCACCATGATCCGCGCCAAGTAAGCGCGGCTGGGCAGCTATTCGTTCCGGATCATCTATAGTGGAGGCATAGTTCCAAAAAGCATTAGACGCGAGAACGCGAAGGCAAGTGAGCGGGGCCGCAGACAGTACAGCAAGTACGGCAAGTGCTCGCTGAGCGAATCTTGAAGATTCGCACGCTGTCTGCGTAGCGCCGCCGACAAAGTTATCGTGTTTAAGGCGAATTGGAACAACAGGTCCAAACGTCTGCAAAGGGGGATCGCATGCAAACCGTACGACAATTGCTCGACAGCAAGCCCAACCGGCAACTGATCTTCGTCAGTCCCGACGCCACGGTGTTCCAGGCCCTGCAGGTCATGGCCGAACAGAACGTCGGGGCGGTACTGGTGATGCACGCCTGCGACGTGCACGGCATCTTTTCCGAGCGCGACTACGCGCGCCGCGTGGTGTTGCAGGGGCGGACTTCGGCCGGCACCCACGTGCGCGAGATCATGACCAGCCGCGTGGTGTACGTGACCCCCGAGCAGACCGTGGACGAGTGCATGGCGCTGATGACCGAGAAGCGCATCCGCCACCTCCCGGTGATGGAGGGCTGTGAAGTGCTGGGTGTGGTCTCGATCGGCGACCTGGTGCACGCCACTCTCGAAGCGCAACAGCTCACCATCGACCAACTGGTGCACTACATTCAGGGTGAACCGGCCAGCCCTCCCCGGATGTAAGCGCATGGCAAGCAGGACGCCTAGCACCGTGCTGGACGCCCTGCTGCCGGCCTGACTCCCTTTCCTGTTGTATCCCCCCAACGCTTTTCTGCCGTGCCACTCTCGCTAGGCGCTGTCGCGCCTGGTTGTTTGCGGCGGCGGCCGGCTGCTGTCGTATTGCCATGAAGCGCCGTTCTGGCTCGGCGACGGCGTGGTGGCCGGTGCAAGACGGGGGTGTCCGATTTTTCCGCATGTCGGTTTTTGGCCGTTGTGGGGCGTTTTCTGTCTCGTTGCCGGGGGGCGATCGCGCCTATTGTCGCGAAGCGCGCCGGCCGACGCTTTGCCGTCGCCGTGCGTGTAACCCATCGAAAAATTCGGAGGCAGACAATGAGCGACAATCGCGGTGTGGTGTATCTGGGGCAAGGTCATGTCGAGGTGCAATCCATCGGCTACCCGAAAATGGTCGATCCGAGCGGCCGGCCGATCGGCCACGGCGTCATCCTCAAGGTGGTGACGACCAATATCTGCGGCTCGGACCAGCACATGGTGCGCGGCCGCACCACGGCCGAGGTCGGGCTGGTGTTGGGCCACGAGATCACCGGCGAGGTGATCGAGATCGGCCGCGACGTCGAGACGCTGAAGATCGGCGACCTGGTGTCGGTGCCGTTCAACGTGGCGTGCGGTCGCTGCACCACGTGTAAGGAACAGCACACCGGGGTGTGCCTGAACGTCAACCCGTCGCGCGCCGGCGGCGCCTACGGCTACGTCGACATGGGCGGCTGGATCGGCGGCCAGTCGGAGTACGTCATGGTGCCGTACGCCGACTTCAACCTGCTCAAGTTCCCGGACAAGGACAAGGCGATGGAGAAGATCCGCGACCTGACCTGCCTGTCCGACATCCTGCCCACCGGCTACCACGGCGCGGTGACGGCCGGGGTGAAACCGGGCTCGACCGTCTACATCGCCGGCGCCGGTCCGGTCGGTATGGCCGCTGCCGCTTCGGCGCGTCTGCTGGGCGCGGCGGTGACCATCGTCGGAGACATGAACCCCGAACGTCTGGCGCACGCCCGTGCAGTGGGCTTCGAGACCGTGGACCTGTCGCTCGACGCCACGCTGGGCGAGCAGATCGCGGCCATCCTCGGCACCCCCGAGGTGGATTGCGCGGTCGATTGCGTCGGCTTCGAAGCGCGCGGCCACGGCACGCACGCCCACGAAGAGGCGCCGGCCACGGTGCTCAACTCGCTGATGGAAGTCACCCGCGTGGCCGGTGCCATCGGCATCCCCGGTCTGTACGTGACCGACGACCCGGGCGCGACCGACGCCGCCGCCAAGCGCGGCAGCCTGTCGATCCGTTTCGGTCTCGGCTGGGCCAAGTCGCACTCCTTCCATACCGGCCAGACCCCGGTGATGAAGTACAACCGCAACCTGATGCAGGCCATCCTGTGGGACCGTCTGCCGATCGCCCAGATCGTCAACGTCAGCGTGATCTCGCTCGACGAGGCGCCGAACGGCTACCGTCAGTTCGACGGCGGCGCGCCGCGCAAATTCGTCATCGACCCGCACGGCACGCTCAAGTCGGCCTGATCGTTCCGCCATAAACCAAGCGGGCGAACGCAATGCGTTCGCCCGCTTTTTCTTTGTCTGGTGTTGTGGCTGCCGGCGGCGTCAGGCCGCCCCCGGCGCGATGCGCCGCGCCATCTGCTGCAGTGCCGGCGCGATGTCGCGCTCGAAGCGCTCCGCGGTGAACAGCGCCGCCGGGCCGCTCGCGTTCAGGCTCATCGGCGGCTGACCCGGAATCGGCGACGGCAGCGGCACGCCGACCGCCATCACCTCCGGTACGAACTCCCCGAACGAACTGGTGTAGCCCAGCTCGCGGCATTGTTGCAGTGCGGCGTCGAGGCGGTTCTTGATCGGCGGCCAGTTGCCGCCGTAGCGGCTGGCCAGTTCTTCGTCCAGCCGTGCCCGCTCGCTGGCGCCAAGCCCTGCATAGCAGGCGCGGCCGATGGCGGTGGTGGCGACCGGCACGCGCGAACCGACCGTCAACTGCACCGACACCCGCGCCGCACTGCGGCAGGTCTCCAGGTACACCATGTCGCTGCCGTCGCGCATCGCCAGGCTGACCGAGACATTGTGCGCCAGCGCGAACTCGCGCATCAGCGGCGCGGCGGCACGGCGCACGTCGTAGCTCGCCAGCACCACCGAGCCCAGTTCCAGCACCGCCAGCCCAAGTCGATAAAAGCCGCTGTCCGCTTCGTGGCTCAGGTAGCCCAGCTGGGTCAGGGTGTGGGTCAGCCGCGACACCGTGGATTTGGGCAGCCCGGTGCGGCGCGCCAGCTCCTGGTTGGACAGCCCGCTCTCGCCGGAGCGGAAGGCGGACAGCACCGTCAGGCCGCGTGCCAGCGCGGTGACGAACAGCCTGTCCTTGTCGTGCTCTTCCGTCATGGTGTTCTTCTTCCTGTGGGTTTTGGCGCGGCAAGCATAGCCTGCCTGCTCGTTGCGGCCAAGAAAACGCTTTACAAGCCAGCTCGGTGCTTGCTAGTCTATTTCACATAGTAAAACCAAATTCCGCATAGCGGAACAACGAAACCGCAAAGGAGAGTCGCCAATGGCCGCCCCGACCAGCCGTGCCCCGTTTTCCTGGGAAGATCCGCTTCTGCTGGAAACCCTGCTGACAGAAGAAGAGCGCATGGTGCGCGATACCGCCCACGCCTACTGCCAGGAACGCCTGATGCCGCGCATCCTGACCGCCAACCGCGAGGAGCGCTTCGACCGCGAGATCATGAGCGAGATGGGCGAGCTGGGCCTGCTGGGCTGCACCATCGACACTCACGGCTGCGCCGGCCTCTCCCACGTCGCCTACGGCCTGATCGCCCGTGAAGTCGAGCGCGTCGATTCCGGCTACCGCTCGGCGATGAGCGTGCAGTCGTCGCTGGTGATGCACCCGATCTGGGCCTACGGCACGGAAGCGCAGAAGGACAAGTACCTGTCCAAGCTGGCAACCGGCGAGTGGGTCGGCTGTTTCGGCCTGACCGAGCCGGATGCCGGTTCCGATCCGGCAGGCATGAAGACCCGTGCGCGCAAGGTCGACGGCGGCTATCAGCTCAAGGGCAGCAAGATGTGGATCACCAACAGCCCGATCGCCGACGTGTTCGTGGTCTGGGCCAAGGACGACGACGGCGAAATCCGCGGCTTCGTGCTCGAAAAGGGCATGCAGGGTCTGTCGGCGCCGAAGATTCACGGCAAGTTCTCGCTGCGCGCCTCGATTACCGGCGAGATCGTGATGGACGACGTGTTCGTGCCGGAAGAGAACCTGCTGCCGGGCGTGAAGGGCCTGAAGGGGCCGTTCGGCTGCCTCAACAAGGCGCGCTTCGGCATCGCCTGGGGCGCCATGGGCGCCGCCGAGTTCTGCTGGCACGCGGCGCGCCAGTACACGCTGGACCGCAAGCAGTTCGGCCGCCCGCTCGCCGCCAACCAGCTGATCCAGCTCAAGCTCGCCAACATGCAGACCGAGATCGCGCTGGGCCTGTCGGCCGCGTTGCAGGTGGGGCGGTTGATGGACCAGGGCCGTGCCGCGCCGGAGATGATCTCGCTGATCAAGCGCAACAACTGCGGCAAGGCGCTCGACATCGCCCGTGTCGCGCGCGACATGCACGGCGGCAACGGCATCGCCGACGAATTCCACGTCATCCGCCACGTGATGAACCTGGAGGCGGTCAACACTTACGAGGGCACGCACGACGTGCACGCCCTGATTCTGGGCCGGGCCCAGACCGGGATTCAGGCGTTTGCCTGATAGGGAGCGGCCGCCGAGGCTCCACCCGGCGGCCATGGTCGTTCCTGTCTGTTCTTGAGGCCCGGCTTGTCCGGGCCCTTTTTTCTGCCGTGACAGCCCAGAGTGGATGGCCGACCGTCCGTTGCGGCCTGTTTCGGCCAACCTTTATGACAAGTTTGCAGAGCCTGTCCCAGTAGGCGTAGCTGCCTAATGGAGCAGGGTCTTACTGAGGAGATGACAATGTCTGGCGCCCTTTCCGGTTTCAAGGTTCTCGATCTGACGCGCGTATTGGCAGGGCCGTGGACCGGCCAGCTGCTGGCCGACCTCGGCGCCGAGGTGATCAAGGTGGAACGTCCCGGCCAGGGCGACGACACCCGGCAGTGGGCGCCACCCAGCCTGCCGGACGGTACCGCCGCCTATTTCCTGTGCGCCAACCGCGGCAAGCGCTCGGTCACCGTCGACATCACCCGTCCCGAGGGCCAGGCCATCGTGCGCAGGTTGGCCGAAGAGGCCGACGTGCTGCTGGAGAACTACAAGGTCGGTGGGCTGAAGAAATACGGGCTCGACTACGACAGCCTCAAGAGCCTCAACCCGCGCCTGGTGTACTGCTCGATTACCGGTTTCGGCCAGGACGGTCCCTACGCCGAACTGCCCGGCTACGACTACATCGTGCAGGGCATGAGCGGGCTGATGAGCATCACCGGCCCGGCCGACGGCGAACCGCACAAGGTCGGCGTCGCGGTGACCGACCTCTTCACCGGCCTCTACGCCGCCAACGCGGTGCAGGCGGCGCTGCTGGCCAGGAGCCGCACCGGGCAGGGCCAGTACATCGACATGGCGCTGTTCGATTGCTCGCTTGCCATGCTGGCCAACGTCAACATGAACTGGCTGGTCGGCCGCACAGTGCCGCCGCGCCTGGGCAACGCCCATCCCAACATCGTGCCCTACCAGGTGTTCAAGACCGCCGGCGACGGCCACTTCATCCTCGCCTGTGGCAACGACAAGCAGTTCCGCGCGGTGTGCCAGTTGATCGGTCAGCCGCAACTGGCCGATGACGAACGCTTCGCAAGCAACCCGGCGCGGGTACAATACCGCGAGCAGCTGGTGCCGATGTTGGCCGAAGCCTTCCGCGCCCGCAGCCGCGACGAGTGGCTCAAGGCGCTCGACGAGGCCGGCGTGCCGTGCGGGCCGATCAACAACGTGGCCGAGGCCTTCGCCGATCCGCAGATCCGCCATCGCGGCATGGAAATCCATCTGGAAGACAGCGTCGGCCAGGACGTGCCGCTGGTGGGCTGCCCGATCAAGCTGTCCGGCACGCCGGTGGAGTATCATCGGGCCCCCCCCAAGCTCGGTGCCGACACCGACGAGGTGCTGGGCGCGCTGGGGTATGATGGTGAGGCAATTGTGCAACTGCACCAATCAGGAATAATTTAAACGATTGTTTGATTTTTGACGGATGGCTGGATTCATTGCATCATGATCGCCATTGAATTCCAAACAGCATCAGGAGCGAGAAAACGAAGCCCGTCAGGGCGAGTTTCTGCGAAGCTAAGGCGAAGGCAAGTGAGCGTAGCCGGCAACGTTATCGCTTCTAAGGCGAGTTGGAATAACGTCATGCGGATGAGCGAGGAGTAGCGGTGGAACGCGAATACATGGAATACGACGTGGTGATCGTCGGCGGCGGCCCTTCGGGGCTGTCCGCGGCGATTCGCCTCAAGCAGCTGGCGGCCGAGAAGGGCCAGGAGATCAGCGTCTGTCTGCTGGAGAAGGGCTCCGAGATCGGCGCCCACATCCTCTCCGGCGCGGTGCTCGAACCGCGCACGCTGAACGAACTGATCCCCGACTGGAAAGACAAGGGCGCGCCGCTCAACACCCCGGCCCAGAAGGACCAGTTCCTGCTGCTCACCGAGACCGAGTCGATCCAGCTGCCCACCCCGCCGCAGATGCACAACGAGGGCAACTACATCATCAGCCTCGGCAACTTCTGCCGCTGGCTCGGCCAGCAGGCCGAAGAACTCGGCGTCGAGATCTACCCCGGCTTCGCCGCCGCCGAAGTGCTCTACCACCCGGACGGCTCGGTCAAGGGCGTGGCCACCGGCAACGTCGGCACCGGCAAGAACGGCGACCAGGAAGGCGAGCCCGGCATCGAGCTGTGGGCCCGGCAGACCGTGTTCGCCGAAGGCTGTCGCGGCTCGCTCACCAAGACCCTGTTCGAGCGTTTTGACTTGAGAAAGGGATCCGACCCGCAAACCTACGGCATCGGCATCAAGGAACTGTGGGAGGTGAAACCCGAGCTGCACCAGCCGGGCAAGATCACCCACACCGCCGGCTGGCCGATGGACACCGCCACCTACGGCGGCTCCTTCCTCTACCACCTGGAAAACAACCAGGTGGTGGTCGGCTTCGTGGTGGGCCTGGACTACCAGAATCCCTACCTGTCGCCGTACGAGGAATTCCAGCGCTTCAAGACCCACCCGGCCATCAAGGACGTGTTCGAAGGCGGGCGGCGCCTGTCCTACGGCGCGCGCGCCATCTCCGAAGGCGGCCTGCAGAGCATTCCCAGGCTCACCTTCCCGGGCGGGGTGCTGATCGGCGACACCGCCGGCTTCCTCAACGTGCCCAAGATCAAGGGCACCCACACCGCGATGAAGTCCGCCATGCTGGCGGCCGAGGCGATCGTCGAGGCGCTGGCCACGGCCCAGGAAGGCCAGCCGCTCGAGGCCACTGCGTACACCGCCAAGTTCAAGCAGAGCTGGCTCTACGACGAACTCTACCGCGTGCGCAACATCCGCCCGGCGTTCCGCTGGGGGCTGTGGCCGGCGATGCTCTACTCGGCGCTGGACACCTACCTGTTCCGCGGCAAGGCGCCGTGGACGCTGCACCACAAGCACGCCGACCACGAGTGCCTCAAGCCCAAGGACGAGTGCACGCCGATCGCCTACCCCAAGCCGGACGGCGTGCTGACCTTCGACCGGCTGTCGTCGGTGTTCATCTCCAACACCAACCACAGCGAAGACCAGCCGGCACACCTCAAGCTGAAGGACCCGCGCGTGCCGATCAAGATCAATCTGGCGCAGTACGACGCGCCGGAGACGCGCTACTGCCCGGCCGGGGTGTACGAGATCGTCGGCCGCGAAGAGGGCGCGCCGCGCCTGCAAATCAACGCGCAGAACTGCGTGCACTGCAAGACCTGTGACATCAAGGACCCGACCCAGAACATCAACTGGGTGACGCCGGAAGGCGGCGGCGGGCCCAACTACCCGAACATGTGATCCAGCAAACCTGGCGTCATGCCGGGTTTTTTTATCCCCTTGCTCCTTGACAGGGGAGGGGAGCCATCGGCATGATGGGGCCATGCTTAAATCCTTTGTCACCTCCTACGTCTATTTTTATTGGTACCGCAGCTCATGGCGGCGCCAAGGGGCGTGTGTGCTCTGACAAAGCAAACCAACACACCAGATTCCCGACAAATGCCGCCGCGGTTCAGGCGGCATTTGTCTTTTCAGCTCCCGGCAAATGATCTCCCGAACCGCAGTCACCCGACTTCACTGGAGAACGAGATCATGAACCCCCGCCACGATGCCTTGCTCAGCGCCGACGCGGCCCTGCCGAGCCTGCCGGGCTGTGCTATCACCCTGTTAAGGGATGTGGAATTGCTGTCCGAGGGTGCCAACGGCGTGGCCGAACTGCGCGCCACCCAGCCCATGCCCGGCACCTTGCTGCTGGCGGAATCGCGCCTGCCCGGCATCCGCACCGTCGCCATGCTGCTGGCTGCCTCTCGGCGCCGACACGACGGCAGCCATGCCCCGGCGCGTTTCAGCGATGCGGCCGACTGGCTGGCGGCGCGCATCCTGCTCCTGGGCTTGAGCCATGTCGCGGTGAGCGCCGATACGCTGCCGCAACTGGACGAAGCCAACCGCCGCTTGACGGTGCTGGCGCAACGGCTGGGGCTGCCGTCTCGCCCGGCGGTGCCGGTGCTGATGACGGGAGCGGCGCAGACCGAGGTGGCCGGGCCGAGCCTGCCGCTGTGGCTGGAGCGCTGCCCGGTCGAGGAGGTTATCCGTTTCTGCCGCGACGAGACGGCCAAGGTCCTGGCGCGCTGGAGCGCGGCCGGCGTCTAGCCCCGAACCGCTCTGGCTGGCGTCGCTGCGTTATCTTGCGCTACTGTCTGTGGCCGTGGGCCAGGACGGGACGGCTTTGCCGGCGTGCCGGTGGCCACCCGATAAAATAAGGAAAGCGCATGGAACTGATCGACCACGAATTTGAACGCAAGCTCAACAATCTGACGCTGGCCGTCTACATCCTGCAGGCGCTGAGCCTGTTCGTCGGCGTGACGGCGATCGTCGCCATCATCATCAATTACCTCAAGCGTGACGACACCCGTGGCACGCTGTACGAGAGCCATTTCCTGTGGCAGATGCGCACCTTCTGGTGGGGATTGCTGGGGCTGGTGCTGGGCTACCTGACGGTGTTCCTGCTGGTCGGCTTCGTGATCCTGTTCGCGGTCTATGTCTGGCTGATCTATCGTGTGGTGAAGGGCTTTCTCAATCTCAATGACGGCAAGCCGATGCCCTTGTAAGAGCCTATCCCATTAGGCAGTTGCGCCTTCGCATCTTGAGCGCCGGCAGTGCTCGGAATCCTCATGGACTACGTGTCCATTCCGGTTCCTGTGCGCTGGCGGCACTCAACCTGCTTTGGCTCACTTGCCTACTGGAATAGGCCCTGAAGACAGGTTTTCTATGTTGCGCATGGTCAGTGCCTGCACTCTTTGGCACAATGCGCTTCCCCGAGTTCGAGTGCCGCCATGAATGCCGACGACCTTCTCCTGCTGGTGACGCGCCAGATGCCGTTCGGCAAGTACCAGGGCCGGCTGATCGCCGATCTGCCCGGGCATTACCTGGCCTGGTTCGCCCGCGAAGGCTTCCCCAAGGGGGAAATCGGCCGCTTGCTGCAGCTGGCCTTCGAACTCGATCACAACGGACTGTCGTCCCTTTTGGACCCCTTACGGAAACGGTAACAGCATGGCGATTCAATGGTTTCCCGGCCACATGAACAAGGCGCGCAAGGATCTGGCCGAGCGCGTCAAGGATATCGATGTGGTCATCGAAATGCTGGACGCCCGTCTGCCGGCCTCCAGTGCCAACCCGATGATCGCGCGCATGACGCGCGGCAAGCCGGCGTTGAAGATTCTCAACAAGCAGGACTTGGCCGACCCGGCCATCACCCAGGTCTGGCTGGATTACTACTGTTCCAAGCCGGGTACCCGCGCCATCGCGCTGGATGCCGGCGAGCGGGCGCCGGTCACCAAGCTGGTGTCGGCCTGCCGTGCGCTGGCACCCAACCGTGGTGGGCTGGAAAAGCCGTTGCGCGTGCTGATCTGCGGCATTCCCAACGTCGGCAAGTCGACGCTGATCAATAGCCTGGCCGGGCGGCGCATCGCCAAAACCGGCAACGAGCCGGGTATCACCAAGGGTCAGCAGCGCATCCTGCTGGCCGACGACTTCGAACTGGTCGACACCCCGGGCATGCTGTGGCCCAAGATCGAGGTGGAAGAGGGCGGCTACAACCTGGCCGCCAGCGGCGCGGTCGGCCGCAACGCGCTGGACGAGGAAGAGGTGGTGCTGGAGCTGCTGCGCTACCTGATGAAGCACTACACCACGCTGCTGCAGGAGCGCTATAACGTCGGCGATATCGAGGGCTGGCAGGATTTCGAGGTGCTGGAGCAGATTGGCAGGCGCCGCGGTGCCATGCTGGGCGGCGGGCGGGTGAATATCCAGAAGGCCGCCGAGATCGTGCTGACCGATTTCCGCGCCGGCAGCATCGGCCCGATCACGCTGGAGCGCCCGGACGAATGGAAAGCCTGGGAAAAGGCGGCGCGCGAGCGCGAGGCGGAGCGCCAGGCTTTGCGCGAAGTGCAGCGGCTGGAGCGGGAGCAGCGCGCCAAGGGTTCGCGCTGAGCCTTTCGGGGTGTTGATACAAATGCCATGAACAACGGGTGCCAGAGGCACCCGTTTCGTTTTGGTCCGCTTGGCTCCCTGCCTAATCCTCACCCTTCAGCAGCAGCACCAGGCCAGCCGCCGCGACGAGCAGCGTCAGCGCCTTGCCGGCCCAGGCGGTCCAGTGCTCCCCAGGCTCCAGGCAGGCTTCCTGCGGCCGTTCCGGGTTGTAGTAGACGCGTACCACCGCGCCGTTCGGGTACTGCTTCAGGACCGCTTCGGCCTGATCGCGGCTTTGCATCGCGCCGGGGTTGGGGTAGCGGCGGATGGTGGATTCGAGGGTGACGCCGCCGACGCTGTAGCGGTAGCGCAACTGCGGCAGATAGTCGTCGCGATTGCCGTCGCCGCCGTTGTGGGAGCGGATGTCGAGACGGCTCTCCACGATGGTGCCGCTGGCCGACGGCCAGTGCGTGGCGCTCTGCCCCTTCTCGCCCAGTTTCCACAGGTAGAGGAAAGCCGCACCGCCGATCAGCAGCAGCGCGAGCGCGATCAGGCGCATCACACCGCTTCGCCCGGTTGTTCGAACCAGGTCTGCAGGATGGCCTGCGCCGCGACCTGGTCGAGCGCCGGCTTCTGCTTGCGGCCACGCACCCCGGCTTCGTTGAGCAGGCTTTCCGCGATCAGCGAGGTGTGGCGCTCGTCGACCAGCCACACCGGCAGCCCGAAGCGGCCCTTGAGGCGGTTGGCGAAGCGGCGCGAGAGCCGGGTCAGGTCGTGCTCGGTGCCGTCGGCGTGCACCGGCAGGCCGACCACCAACTGCGCCGGCCGCCATTCCTCGATCAGCTTGCCGATGGCGGCGAAGCGCTGCTCGGTGATTTCGGTGTCGATGGTGGTGAGTGGATGGGCGATGCCGAGCAGCGTCTCCCCCATGGCGACGCCGATGCGGCGTTCGCCGAAATCGAAGGCCAGCGTGGTTCCGTCAGGCATGGCCGCAATCGGTGGAGAGCAAGGTGGGGTCGAATCCCAGCAGCGCCATGGCGGCGTCGTAGCGTTCTTCGGCGGGCAGCGCAAAGATGATGTGCGGATCGGCGTTGACCGTCAGCCAGCCGTTGTTGCGGATTTCCTCTTCCAGCTGGCCGCTCGACCAGCCGGAGTAGCCCAGGCTCACCATCATGGTGTCCGGGCCCTTGTTCTCGGACACCGCCACCAGTACGTCCTTGGAGGTGGTGAGTGCCAGCTCGTCGGTGACCAGCAGGCTGGTCTGCCAGTTGCCGACCGGCATATGCAGCACGAAGCCGCGCTCCGGCTGCACCGGTCCGCCGAAGTAGACCGGCTCGCCCTGCAGCGCTTCTTCGGTCAGCGGCAGGTCGATCTGGTCGAACAGCTGGGCCATGGCGATGCCGGAGGGCTTGTTGACGATGATGCCCATGGCGCCGTGTTCGCCGTGCTCGCAAAGATACACCAGCGAGCGCGCAAACAGCGGGTCGGTCATGCCGGGCATGGCGATCAGGAACTGATTGGACAGGGAGAGGGCTTCCATGAAGCCATTATGGCACAACTCGTGACGGGCACCAGCGGGCGACGCCGCCGCCCGCCTGTCGTAAAATGCGCGCTTCCGCTCCCTTTGCTGCGAGGACGTCTTGCGTCTCACCCATATCAAACTGTCGGGCTTCAAGTCCTTTGTCGATCCCACCGCGATCCCTGTGCCGGGCCAACTGGTGGCGGTGATCGGCCCGAACGGGTGCGGCAAGTCCAACGTGATCGACGCGGTGCGCTGGGTGCTGGGCGAGTCGTCGGCCAAGCAGCTGCGCGGCGAATCGATGCAGGACGTGATCTTCAACGGTTCTTCCACGCGCAAGCCGGTGAGCCGCGCCTCGGTCGAGCTGGTGTTCGACAACGGCGACGGCCAGCTCACCGGGCCGTGGGGGCAGTACGCCGAGGTGGCGATCAAGCGCGTGCTGACGCGCCAGGGCGAGTCCAGCTACTACATCAACAACCAGCAGGTGCGCCGCCGCGACATCACCGACCTGTTCCTCGGCACCGGGGTTGGTGCGCGCGGCTACGCGGTGATCGAGCAGGGCATGATTTCGCGCATCATCGAGGCGCGCCCGGAGGAGCTGCGCGCCTACCTGGAGGAAGCGGCCGGAGTGTCCAAGTACAAGGACCGGCGGCGCGAAACCGAGAACCGCCTGGCCGACACCCGCGACAACCTGGATCGTATCGGTGATCTGCGCCAGGAGCTGGAGCGGCAGGTCGAGAAGCTGACCGAGCAGGCCGAGGTGGCGGCGCAGTTCCATGACTTGAAAGGGGCGCTGACCCACAAGCAGAACCTGCTGGCGCTGGCGCGTCGCGAAGAGGCTGCGCGCACCGAGGCCGCCGCGCGTGCCGAGCTGGCGCGCATCGAAACCGAGGAAGCGGCGCAGGAGGCGGCGCTGACCCATCTGGACACCGAGCTGGAAACGGTGCGCGAGCAGCACTTCGCCGCCAGCGACGCGGTGCACGAGGCGCAGCAGGCGCTATTCGAGGCCAACGCCCAGCTGGCGCGCCTGGAAGAGGCGCAACGCCATCGCGAACAAAGTCGCGCCCGGCTCACGCGCGAACTGGCCAGCGCCAGCAGCGAGCGGCAAACGTTGGCCGAAAGCCGCGCCCTGGTGGCGGCCCAGCTCGACGACTGGTTGCCGCGCCACGAGGAGGCGCAGCTCAAGCTGGAGGAGGCGCAGCTGGCGCTGGAGGATGGCGCCGACGCGCTGCCGCGCGCCGACGGGGCGTTCCGCCAGGCCGACCAGGCGCTGACCCAGCTCACCAGCCAGCAGGCCAACCTGACGCGCGAGCGCGACCTGGGGCGCCAGCGCATCGAGCATTTGAACCAGGCGCTGCAGCAGCTGGCGACGCGCGAGGCGGCGCTGACGCGCGAGCTGGCCGACCTCAACCTGCCCGAGCCGGCGGCGCTGGCGGCGGCCGAGGCCGAGGTGGCGCGCGCCCGTGCCGCGCTCGACGCGGTGCGCGCCCGCGTGGTGGCGGACGAAGCCAAGCTGGCCGACCTGGCCGCCGAGCGCGAAAAGCTCGACGAGACGCTGGCCGAGCAGCGCGCCCAGCTGGCGCGGGCCGAGGCCGAGGCGGCGGCGTTGCAGGCGGTGCTGGCGCGCGAGGCGGCCGGCGAGCAACTGGCCGGCTGGCTGGCGCAGCAGGGCCTGGCCGAGGCGCCGGCGCTGTGGCAGTCGCTCGACGTCGATCCCGCCTGGCGCGTGGCGCTGGAGGCGGTGCTGGCTGAACGGCTGACCGCACGTGCCGGCCAGTTGCCGGATACCCTGCCGCCGG
The DNA here is from genome assembly GCF_058781125.1 of Pseudogulbenkiania sp. FW507-F1. Classification (NCBI taxonomy): domain Bacteria; kingdom Pseudomonadati; phylum Pseudomonadota; class Betaproteobacteria; order Neisseriales; family Chromobacteriaceae; genus Pseudogulbenkiania; species Pseudogulbenkiania sp. FW507-F1. Next base: position 29,418 of record NZ_JBYSWM010000011.1, read on the forward strand.
CCCCGCTCTGTCTGGTGGACAGCGCAATGCACGCCGTGTCGCGTGCTGGCCGGTCCTGGCCGGCACTGCTCGATTGCGTCAAGGCCGATGACGCGTTCGCGGCCGTGCTCGTCGATTGGCTCGCCGGCGTGTACTGCGCCGAGACCCTGGAGCAGGCGCTGGCACGGCGCGCGGAACTGGCCGCCGGTGAATGCTGGGTGACGCCGCAAGGGCATCGTGTCGGCGCCGCCAGCGTCAGTTTCCACGCCGCCGCCAGCGACGACGGGGTGATGGCGCGCAAGGGCGCGCTCGACGCCGCGCTGCAACGTGCCGCCGAGCTGCAGCCGGCGCTCGATGCCGGCCAGCGCAGGCGTGAAACGCTGCAAAGCCAGAGCGCCATGTTGGCCGAAGCGGTGCGCGCCCAGAAGGGAGCGCTGACCCGCCTCGAAGCCGAGCTCAACGCGGTGACGCTGGAGCAGGTCAAGCTCGACCAGGCGGCGCGCCAGGGGGCGGCGCGGCTCGCCGCGATCGAGGCCGAGCGCCAGCGCATCGCCGACGAGCGCACCCATGCCGCGGAGGAGATCGACGAGGCCGGCATCGGCAGCGAGGAAGCGGCGCTGGTGCTGGAGGAGCTGGTGGAGGCGCTGGAAGACGCGCGGCTGGCGCGGCTCAACGCCGAGACCGGCTTGCAACTGGCACGCAACAAGACGCGCGACGCCGAGCGCCTGGTGCACGAGGCGCGCCTCGAGCTGACCACCGCCGAGCAGAAGGTGGGCGAACTGGCGCGTCGCGCCAAGGAACTGGAAGAACGCGACGACCAGCTGGCTGAACGGCTCGAAACGTTGGCCGAAGAGGCCTTGACGGTGGACGAGGCGGTGCCGGAGGAGGCGCTGCAACTGGCGCTGGAACAGCGCGATGAGCGCGACACGCAACTGGCCGCGGTGCGTGACCGGCTCAACGGCCTGACCGAGCAACTGCGCCAGCTCGGCCAGCGCCAGCACGACGTCAGCGCCGCGCTGCCGGCGTTGCGCAACGCCCGCGCCGACTGGCTGCTGAAACACCAGGAAGCACGGCTCGGCGTCGAGCGCTTCAGCGAGGAGCTCAAGGAAGCCGGAGCCGACGAGGCGGCGCTGCTGGCCGACCTGACTGACGCCATCAAACCCAACACGCTGGCGGCCGAGATCGCGCGCCTGGCGCGCGCGCTGGAAAACCTCGGCGCGGTCAACCTGGCGGCGCTCGACGAGTTGCAGCAGGCACGCGAACGCGGCGACTACCTGGCCAGCCAGTCCGACGACCTGCTGCAGGCGATGGCCACGCTGGAGGAGGCGATCGCCAAGATCGACGGCGAGACGCGCGACATGCTGCAGTCCACCTACGACGCGGTCAACGCCAAGATGAGCGAATTCTTCCCGACGCTGTTCGGCGGCGGCCGCGCCGAGCTGATGCTGACCGGCGAGGACCTCCTGGACGCCGGGGTGCAGATCATCGCCCAGCCGCCGGGCAAGAAGAACAGCACCATCCACCTGCTCTCCGGCGGCGAGAAGGCGCTCACCGCGATGAGCCTGGTGTTCTCACTGTTTAGCCTCAACCCGGCGCCGTTCTGCCTGCTCGACGAGGTCGACGCCCCGCTCGACGACGCCAATACCAGCCGCTTCTGCGACCTGGTCAAGCGCATGGCGGAGCGTACCCAGTTCCTCTACATCTCGCACAACCGCCTGACCATGGAGATGGCCGAGCAGCTGGTCGGCGTCACCATGCAGGAACAGGGCGTCAGCCGCATCGTGGCGGTGGACATCGTCGAGGCGCTACAGATGCGCGAGACCGCCTGAGAAAAACAAACAGCCCGCCAATCAGGCGGGCTGTCGTCATTGCTACGGAGCGCGGGGCTTACTCGGCCTTGACGGCTTCGATCGCCACTTTCAGCACCACGTCGTCGGCGATGGCCGGCAGGAAGGTCTTCATGCCGAAGTCGCTGCGCTTGATCACGGTCTCGGCGTTGGCACCGTAGGTCTGCTTGCCGGTCATCGGGTTCGGCTTGCCGCCGAACTGGGTGACTTTCAGCGTGACCGGCTTGGTCACACCGAGGATGGTCAGGTCGCCCTTCAGTGCGGTCAGCTTGTCGCCGGCGAACTCCAGGTTCTTGGACTTGAAGGTGATGGTCGGGTACTGCGCCACGTTGAAGAAGTCCTTGCTCTTCAGGTGCTTGTCGCGGTCCGGCAGGAAGGTCTGCAGCGAGTCGGTGTCGATGGTGATGTCGACCGCGCCTTTCTTGGCGGCGCTGTCGAGCTCGACCTTGCCGCTGGTCTTGGTGAAGGTGCCGGACTGGACCGAGAAGCCCAGGTGGTTCACTTCGTACTGGGCGAAGGTATGGGTCGGGTCGACGTTGTAGGTCACCGGGGCGGCGAGGGCGGCGGTGCTCAGGCCGGCCAGGGCGGCGGCGATCAGGGTCTGCTTCATCATGTCTTACTTTCTCCTGCTGGTTGCTTGGAACCTGCTCACGATCCTGCTGCGCGATCCCTGATCGGGGTTCATGTGCACTGCGTGCGAATCTATTGATTCGCTCAGCGATCAGAAATCCTCATGGACGGCGTGTCCATTCCGATTTCTGTGCTGCTCTTCACCCCGCTGAGGGCCGCTCGCGACGGATCGTGAACAGGTCCTACTTGGTCGCGGCCGGGAAAGCCACGCGGAATTTGATCTGCACTTCGTCGGCAACGGTGCCGGTATCGGTCCAGTCGCCTTCACCGATCTTGAAGGCCAGACGGGACACCGGCATCACGCCTTCCACCACGCTCAGGGCGCCTTGCTGTTTCAGCGTGAACGGCGCGCTGACGTCGCGGGTGATGCCCTTGAGCGTGAGTTTGCCGGTCACCTGGTAGCGGTTGGGGCCGGCGCTCTTGATGCTGCTCGACACGAAGCGCGCGGTCGGGAACTGGCCGGCGTTGAACCACTCCTTCTTCTTGGCCTCGGCTTCCGCGTCGCGCGTCGGCAGGCTGATGCTGCCGGTCTGGATGGTGATGTCGGCCTTGCCGGCCTCCGGCTTGGCCGGGTTCAGCTCGACGTTGGCCGAAAAGCTCTTGAAACCGCCGTCGACCGGCGTGCCCAGTTGTTTCATGGCGAAGCCGATGCGGCTTTGGGTCAGGTCGGCCGGCGCGGCGAAGGCCAGCGGGGTCGCCAGCAGCAGGGCGGCGGAAATCAGCACTCTCATGTCGGGTCTCGGTAGCAAAGTTGTGAAGGTCAGGCGCGCGGCTGTTTCAGGCTCATGCGGAACAGCAGGCCGTCGCGGTCGATGAAGTGGTGCTTGAACGCCACCAGCACGTGGCCGGCCACGGCCAAGGCCAGCGTCCAGTTGAGCAGTTCATGCACTTCCTTGAGCTGATGGGCCAAGGTCTCGTTGGCCGCGATCAGGTCGGGCAGCGGGAGCAGGCCAAGATAGACCACCGGGATGCCGTAGGCCGAGCTCATCAACCAGCCGGTCAGCGGCACCGCCAGCATCAGCGCGTACAGCGCCAGATGCCCGCCCTTGGCGGCCAGTTGCGCCAGCGGCGACATCGTCCCGGGCAGCGCCGGTGCCGGCCACAGCAGTCGCCCTGCGAGACGCAATGCCAGCAGCGCCAGCACGCTGATGCCCAGCCACTTGTGCCAGCCGATCAGCTTGAACTTGGTCGGCGACAGCGGCATGCCGGACAGGGTCAGGCCCAGGCCGAACCCCACCACGATCAGCAGCGCCACCAGCCAGTGCAGCAGGATGGACGGGGTGGCGTAACGTTCAGGTCGATTCATTTTCTTGTTTCTCCAAAGCCTGGTTGAGTACCGTCTTCAACCCCGCCAGCTGGTTCGACCAGAGCTGGAGCTGGTCGCGGCTGCACTGGCTGAAGGCCTGGTGCATGTAGTCGCAGTGTGCCGGAAACACCTGGCGGAACAATTCCTCCCCGGCACTGGTCAGGGATAGGAACACGCTGCGGCGATCCTCGGGCCGCTCCTGGCGCGTCACCACGCCTTTTTCGGCGAGTCGGTCGATCACGCCGGTCAGGGTGCCCTTGGTGATCAGGGTTTTTTCCGAGAGCTCCTTGCAGCTCATGCCCGGCGTGTTGCCGAGCGTGGCGATCACGTCGAACTGCGGCGGGGTCAGGCCGAGTTCGCGCACGTGACGTGCCGAGTACTGTTCGAACGCCTGGAAAGCGCGCACCAGCTCCCGAATGACGGGGAGAACGTCGGTCTTGTAAACGGTATCCACGGGCAGTCCTGTTTTGGTTCGTATTAGTTTAGTTCTAACTAGTACTAAATGGCAAGTGCCACGCTTTCCCCGGTGCCAGCAGGCTGCTGGGACACGACGTTGGCGTGAATGGTTCGCCATGAACATGACAAATACGCGCCGCCAGAGGCGAAAAGGGCCGGGACGGATGACAAATCGCTATCGATTTGGCGGTTTTGCTATGGAAGGGACGAGGCGTGAAGTGGTAAGGTTCGGGTGAAACGATTGACAACGTGATAGCTGTGTCAAGCATCCCCTTCCGATATAATGCTTCGGGATTATTCGCCTTAACGCGGACGGGCTAATGAGCGAATTGCAGATAGGTTTACTGGCGTTGGGCGCGGCCGTGGTCGGCCTCGTCTACGGATTCAACGTGTTGCAGGAGTGGCGCTTTCGCAAGAAAACGCGCCAGGCCTTTGCGCGTCATCATGACGACGTGCTGTTGAACGTCCCCAAGAACAACGTGCGCGACGGCGTCAAGGCGACCCGGCTGGAGCCGGTGCTGGTCGACGCGGCTGGCGCCGACAACGAGCCGGAAGCACCGGGCTTCGAACCGGAACTGCCTCCGCTCGACCCCCACGACATCCCCGAACTGCCACGGCTGGACGACGATATCGACCTGGAAGAGGAGACCGATTTCGCCTTCGACTCGGCCGACCACCAGGCCCTGGTGGTGGCGATGCTCGACCCCTCGCTCGACTTCATCGCCGAAGTGGTGTTCCACCAGTCGCATGAACTGGCCGCGATGCCGCGCTTCAACGTCGCCAAGCGTGTGCAGATCATCGGCCGCACCGAAAAAGGCCTGTGGAAGCCGGCCGAGATTCTGCCCGGCACCCGTTACAAGCAACTCAATATCGGCCTGCAGCTGGTCGATCGCGGCGGCGCCGTGACCGAACAGGAGCTGGCGAGCTTCTGCCAGCAGGTGTCGCGTTTCGCCGACGAGCACAACGCCGCGGTCAGCTTCCCGCAGCGACAGCAGAAACTGGTGGCGGCACGCGAACTGGACCGTTTCTGCTCCGAGGTCGACATGCTGATCGGCATCAACATCGTGCCGCGCCAGCCGATCGACGGCGCACGGCTGCGCAGCTTCAGCGAAGCCGGCGGACTGCAGCTGGAGCCGGACGGCGCGTTCCACTACCTGGCCGATTCCGGCAACTCGCTCTACTCGCTGGCCGCTGCCGACCAGACGCCGTTCAGCTACCACAACCTGCTCGACCACTCCTTCGCCGCACTGACGCTGCTGTTCGACGTGCCGCGCGTGGCCGGGGGCGTCGAAGTGTTCGACCGCGCGCTGGAGTTCGCCCAGCAGCTGGCGCACGAGTTTGACGCGCAGCTGGTCGACGACAACCATCGCGTACTGTCCGACGTTGGGCTGACCCGCATCCGCGACCAGCTGCAGCATATCTACGGCAGCATGGACGATCGTGGCATCGCGCCGGGCAGCGTGGCTGCACTGCGCCTGTTTGCTTGAACCAGGATCTTCAGGAATGACCGGCCGGCTCTGATGCCGGCTTTTTTGCTATGGGTTTGACAATGTCGCAATCGAACGAGCGCGAACAGGCGGTGCAGCGCATCGCCGAACTGGTGCCGCTCTTGAACCGCTACAGCCGCGAATACTACGAACGGGATGCGCCGACGGTGCCGGACGCCGAGTACGACCGCCTGTACCGCGAGCTGGAGGCGCTGGAGGCGGCTCATCCCGAGCTGCACCGCGCCGACTCGCCGACCCTGCGTGTCGGCGGCGCGCCGCTGGCCGAGTTTTCCAGCGTGACCCATGCCGTGCCGATGCTGTCGCTGAACAACGCCTTCTCCGACCTCGATGCCGCCGACTCCGAGCAGCGCCACGCCGAGCTGATCCAGTTCGACGAGCGCGTGCGCAAGGCGCTGGGGGCGGCGGAGGTCGAGTACGCGGTGCAGCCCAAGTTCGACGGACTGGCGGTCAGCCTGGTCTACCGCGACGGCGTGCTGGTGCAGGGTGCCACCCGTGGCGATGGTTTCTCCGGCGAGAACGTCACCGAGAACCTGCGCACCGTGCGGGCCATCCCGCTGCGTCTGGCCATCGAACACCCGCCGGCGCTGCTGGAAGTGCGCGGCGAGGTGCTGATGCTCAAGCGTGATTTCGAGCAGCTCAACGCCGAGCAGGCCGCGCGCGGCGACAAGACTTTCGCTAACCCGCGCAACGCCGCCGCCGGCAGCCTGCGCCAGCTCGATTCGCGCATCACCGCGCGGCGCCGGCTGTCGTTCTTCGCCTACGCCATCGCCCAGGTCGAGGGCGCCGACTGGCCGACCTCGCACCAGGCCGAGCTCGACTGGCTGCACCGGCTCGGCATCCCGCTGGTGCCGGCCGACCTGCGCCCGGTGGTGCGTGGCGTGGCAGGGCTCGCCGCCTACTACGAGGCCATCCTGCGCCAGCGTGCCAGCCTGCCGTACGACATCGACGGCGTGGTGTACAAGGTCAACGACCGTGCCCAGCAGGAGGCGCTCGGCTTTGTCTCGCGCGCGCCGCGCTGGGCCATCGCCCACAAATTCCCTGCCGAGGAGGCGCTGACCCTGGTCGAGGCGATCGAGGAGCAGGTCGGCCGCACCGGCGCCATCACGCCGGTGGCGCGTCTCAAGCCCGTCTTCGTCGGCGGCGTCACCGTCACCAACGCCACGCTGCACAACGAGGACGAGGTGCGGCGCAAGGACGTGCGCGTCGGCGATACCGTGATCGTGCGCCGAGCCGGCGACGTCATCCCCGAGGTGGTTGCCGTGGTGCTGGAGCGCCGGCCGATGCGTCCGGTGGCCGGCGGCGACCTGTTCAGCAGCGGCGACGAGCCGCAATATCCGGCCTACCGTCTGCCGACCACCTGCCCCGTATGCGGCAGCCACGTGGTGCGCGAGGAGGGCGAGGCGATTGCGCGCTGCTCCGGTGGCCTGATCTGCCGCGCCCAGCGCAGCCAGGCGATCCAGCATTTCGCCGGGCGCCGCATGATGGACATCGACGGCCTGGGCGAGCGCTACATCGACAACCTGGTCGAGTTCGGTTACGTCAACAGCGTCGCCGACCTCTACACCCTTCAGCTTGCCGATCTCTTGGAAATGAAGCGTCGCGCCGACGAGCGCGACGGGGTGGTGCCGGAAACGGTGCAGAAGGGCCAGATCGCCACCAAGTGGGCCGAGAACCTGCTCGCCGCCATCGCCGCCAGCCGCCGTCCGACGCTGGCGCGGCTGCTGTTCGCGCTCGGCATCCGCCACGTCGGCGAATCCACCGCCAAGACCCTGGCCGACTGGCTCGGGCGTCTCGCACTGATTCGCCGGGCCCCGGCACCGCTCTTGGCCGCGCTGCCCGACATCGGCGGCGTGGTGGCCGAGGCCATCGCCGACTTCTTCGCCGAGGACAACAACGAGACGGTGCTCGAGGCCCTGCTGCGCCATGTCGAACCTGGCGACGAGCACGCGCCGTCGCCCAAGTTGGCCGAACGACTGCAGCCGGCGGCGTTGCTGGCGCGGCTCGGCATCCCGCGCCTGACCGAACTGCGCAGCCAGCAGCTGGCCGGCCAGATCGCCGGCCTCGCCGCCCTGGCGGCCAGCGAGCGGCGCGAGCTGATGCAGCTCGATCTGCCAGCCGACGTCTTCAACGCCCTGGCCGATTGGCTCGACGAGCCGGGCCGGCGTGCCGAGCTGAGCCAACTCGCCTCGCTGGTGGACGCTATCCTGGCCGACCTGCCCACGCAGCCGTCTTCGGCCAACCTGGTGCTGGAGGGCAAGACCCTGGTGCTGACCGGCACGCTGCCCACGCTGTCGCGCGACCAGGCCAAGGAGCTGATCGAGGCGGCCGGCGGCAAGGTGGCCGGCAGCGTGTCGAAGAAAACCCACTACGTGGTGGCTGGTGAGGCGGCGGGCAGCAAGCTCGCCAAGGCCGAGGAGCTCGGCGTGCCGGTGCTCGACGAGGCCGGCCTGCTAGCGCTGCTGGAGCGGGCGGAGTGAGTCCGAAAACGGAGAACATCATGGCGGAGACGGTGGCGGAAGCGTTCGAGAGGGGGAACCGGCTGGCGGCGGCGGGGCAGTTCGAGGAGGCCATTGCCGCCTTCGACCGCTGTCTTGCTCTCGATGCCGATGACTGGCAGGCGCTGGCCAACCGCGGCAACGCCAGGGTGAAGCTCAAGCGCTATCACCTGGCGCTGGACGATTACCTGCGTGCCGCCGCGCTCAACCCGGCCTCGGGCAGCGTCAAATGTAATCTGGCGGTGCTGCTCAAGGAGCTGGGCGAACTGACGTTGGCCGAAAGCCTGCTGCGCGAGCTGCTGGCGGCACAGCCCGATCATGTCGATGCCTGGAGCAACCTCGGCGTGGTGCTGCAATATGCCCTGCGTTATGACGAATCAGCCGCCTGCCAGCGACGGGCGATCGAGCTGGGCGGGCCATCGCCTGGCCGCTACAACAACCTGGCCAACGCTCTCAGCTGCGCCCTGCGACTGGACGACGCGGAGGCGGCCTACCGTGCCGGGCTGGAATTGGCGCCGGACGACGCCGACTTGCGTTTCAACCTGTCAATCGCCCTGCTGTTGCAGGGACGCTACCTCGACGCCTGGCCCTTGTACGAGGCGCGCTGGTCGTCGGTATTGGTGCCGCGCTACCGCGAACGTCGCTGGCAAGGCGAGCCGCTGGGCGGACGGACGCTGCTGCTATGGGCCGAGCAAGGGCTGGGTGACACCCTACAGATGGCGCGCTTTCTGCCCGTGCTGCGTCAGCAGCAACCCGACGCTCGCCTGGTGCTGGCGGTTCCGCGCACTTTCTTGCGGCTGTTCGGGCAATTCGACCGGGTCGAGCTGATCGACCTCGACGCGGCCGCCCCCCCGCACGATGTGCAGGTTCCGCTCATGTCGCTGCCGGGCGTGCTGGGCATCGAGCTGGAGACGCTGCCCACGGCGACTTATCTGCAGGCGCTGCCGGCCCGGCAGACGGGTCTTCCCGTTGCCGAGCCGGGGCGCCTGCGCGTCGGCGTGGTGTGGGAGACCGGCAGCTGGGGCGTCGGCATCGCCGACCACGGCCGGCAGAATAAATCGGTGCCGCTCGAACAGTTCTCTCGCCTGTTCGATATGCCGGGTGTCGACTTCATCTCGCTGCAGCTGGGCGAACTTCCCGCAGAGGTGGAGGGGCGGGTGCGGGCTCTGCCCATCACCGACTTTGCCGATACCGCCGAGGTTATCGACCAGCTCGACCTGGTGCTCAGCGTCGACACCTCGGTGGTGCATCTGGCCGGCGCCATGGGAAAGCCGGTGTGGGTGCTGATGCGAGCCGAAAGTGCGCCCTTCTTCATGGCCGGTGGCGAATCCAGCCCCTGGTATCCCTCCATGCGCATCCTGCGCCAGCGCCATCCTGGCGATTGGAGTGAGGTCATTGCGCGTGCAGGTCAAGAATTGGCCGCGCTCGGCTCGGCAAAGCACGCCGCCACGGGGTAAAATCCCCCCGATTCCATCAGAGAGCCGTAGAGATGAAGAAAATTACCAAAGCCGTGTTCCCGGTCGCCGGCATGGGCACCCGCTTCCTGCCCGCCACCAAGGCGAGTCCCAAGGAAATGCTGCCGGTGGTCGACAAGCCGCTGATCCAGTACGCGGTCGAGGAGGCCATCGCTGCCGGCATCACCGAGCTGATTTTCATCACCGGGCGTAACAAGCGCTCCATCGAAGACCATTTCGACAAGGCCTACGAGCTCGAAACCGAGCTGGAATACAAGAACAAGCAGAAGCTGCTGGACCTAGTGCAGGGCATCCTGCCGCCGTCGGTCACCTGCATCTACATCCGTCAGACCGAGGCGCTCGGCCTCGGCCACGCCGTGCTGTGCGCCCGGCCGGTGGTCGGCGACGAGCCGTTCGCGGTGATCCTGGCCGACGACCTGATCGACGGCGAGCCCGGCGCCATGGCGCAGATGGTCGAGACCTTCGACGAGCAGCAGTGCTCGGTGCTGGGGGTGGAAACCGTCGCGCCGGAAGAAACCGGCTCCTACGGCATCGTCGAAGTGCAGCGCGATGCCACTGGCTTGCAACGCATCAGCAGCATCGTCGAGAAGCCGCATCCGGACGTGGCGCCGTCCAACCTCGCCGTAGTGGGACGCTACATCCTGACCCCGCGCATCTTCGACAAACTGGCCAAGACCCAGGCCGGTGCCGGCGGCGAAATCCAACTCACCGACGGTATCGCCGAACTGCTCAAGGACGAAACCGTGCTGGCGCTGCCGTTCAACGGCGTACGCTACGATTGCGGCTCCAAGCTGGGTTACCTCAAGGCCACCATCAATTACGGTCTGAAACACCACGAGGTCGGCCGTGAATTCGCGGACTATCTCGCTACCTTCAACGCGCGCTGAGCGCTCCGCCCGACGGAACCAGCGCAGCCCCCGTTCGGGGGCTTCTTCTTTTGAATGGAGACAACCATGCCCAACGTCGCCGAAGCCCGTGGCATCCTGAACAGCTCGGACATCCTGTTTACCGCCGAAGAGGTCGACGCCGCCGTCGACCGCATGGCGCTCGACATCACCGCCAAACTGGGCGACAGCTACCCGCTCATCCTCTCCGTGATGGGGGGCGCCGTGGTGTTCACCGGCCAGTTGCTGCCGCGCCTGATCTTCCCGCTCGACTTCGACTACGTGCACGTCTCGCGCTACGGCGACAAGACCCAGGGCGGCGAACTGGTGTGGCGTCAGGCGCCGAAGGAAGACGTGCGCGACCGCGTGGTGCTAGTGCTCGACGACATCCTCGATGAAGGCCAGACCATGGCGGCGATCCGCGACAAGGTGATGGAGATGGGCGCGAAGAGCTTCTACAGTGCGGTATTCGCCAACAAATTAATCAGCAAGGAAAAGCCGATCGCAGCCGATTTCGTCGGCCTCGACGTACCAGACCGCTACGTGTTCGGCTACGGCATGGACGTGCGCGGCATCTGGCGCAACCTGCCGGCCATCCACGCGCTGAAATAAGCAAGCTGTAAGCCCCGGCGCATTTTCCCGCCGTCATTATTAAGCCATAATGGCGGCACAATAAGCCTTGCGTGGCCGGCGCTCGCCAGCCACGCTCTTGCCAAGGGGAACCGCCATGCTAGCCATCATCGGCGGCAGCGGGCTTGCCACGCTGCCCATTCTCGAAATTACCCATCGCCAAGTGGTGCGCACACCCTTTGGCGACCCCTCTTGCGCACTCACCTTCGGCCGCATCGGACAGGAAAACGTCGTCTTCCTGGCGCGCCACGGTTTTGGCCACTCCATCGCTCCCCACGAGATCAATTCCCGTGCCAATATCTGGGCCCTGCACAACCAGGGTGTCAGGGGCATCGTCTCGATCGGTTCGGTGGGCGGCATCGCCGTCAACCTGGAAACCGGCATGCTGGTGGTGCCGGACGACATCATCGATTACACCTGGGGACGCAAGCACACCTTCTTCGAAGGGCCGGACAAGCCGGTGGTGCACGTCGATTTCACCCGTCCCTACTGCCCTCATTTGCGCGCCCGCCTGCTGGCCGCGGCCCTGGGTGCAGGGGTGCCGATCGTGGACGGTGGCGTCTATGCCGTCGCCCAGGGCCCCCGTCTGGAGTCGCCGGCCGAGATCCGCCGCCTTGAGCGCGACGGCGCCACCATGGTCGGCATGACGGGTATGCCGGAGGCGGCGCTGGCCAAGGAAATGGGCATTCCCTACGCCCATGTGTGCATGGTGGTCAACAAGGCGGCCGGGCTCCAGCCTGGTGCCGATGAGATCGTGTTCGATCCCGGCGTGCTGCAGCAGTGCAAGAGCCGCATCGATGTTTTGTTGGAAACGCTGCTGGGGTGCACCGGCTAGCCGGCGCAAGCACAGGGTGTGGCTAGTACCCCGCTCAAGAGAGGGCGGGGCAGGAGCCTCATCGGGAGGTTGGCGGCGGAGGGCGGCGATAGCCGTCGATACCCGCCAGCCCTGATGTGCCATCGCCCGGAGAGGTGCTGACACGGTGGCGTGCAGGCTCCCGTCATCCCTGGCTCATCATGGAGAAAACACTATGCCTTCGACACGGTATGAATTTTTTGCGAATCTTTTCCTGCATGGCGAGGATTCACCGTTCCTGTTGCTCGATGGCGATAAAACCATCCATTACCGCGAGTTTTTCGAGCGGGCCGTCCGCCTGCTGAACCATCTGGTCCGCCAAGGTGCGCGCCATGGCGACCGGGTCATCATCGGGCTGGAGAATCGCCCCGAATATCTCGAACTGATCCTGGCCCTCGCCTTGGGCGGGATGACGGCCTGCCCGGTCGATCCGGCGGTGAGCGTGGCCCAGTTGGACAAGGCCAAGCGTGTCGCCAATGCCTCCATGGTGATCACCTCGTACGACCAGCTCGCCTATGCGCTCGACACCTCCATTCCCGACTGCGTTCACCAAGGCGGGATGTCCGATCCGTTCCTGGTGGTCTTTTCCTCCGGCACGACCGGGGCGCCGAAAGGCATCGTTCAGTCTCTGGAAAATTTCTTCGCCGCCGCCAAGGTGTTTGCCGGCGCGGTCGGCCTGCAGCCCGGACAGGTGACCCTGCACAATTGGCCGATGTTCTATAACGCGGGCTTGTTCAACCTGTTTGCTTGCCCCTTGCTCTCAGGCGGTGTCATTGCGGTGGGGAAACGCTTTGCGGCCAAAAACCTGGGCGATTTCTGGGCCGACCTGGCACGATTCCGGCCGGATTCTCTCTACCTGTCGCCGACTATGGCGGCCACGCTCGCCAAGACGTACCGGTTTTTCTCGGCGGATCTCGAGCCCCTCCAGCGCGCGCGCATCATTTCCACCAGTTCGATCCTGTATCCGGCCATCAAGGAAGAATTCCTGCGCGTGCTGGGCGCGCCTTTGCTGCCGTGCTTCGGCATCACCGAGCTGGGCGGGTCGTTCACCATCGGCGACGCCGATAGTGGCCCGTTCTCGGTCGGGAAGGTCATGGCGGACGTGGGCGTGCAGATCGACGATCAGGCCGATGGCGAGTTGCTGGTGCAATCGCCATATATGGCCCTGGGCTACCTCGCGGAAGGCGGTGGCATCAACTATTTCGACCGCCGGCAACCGTTCCGGACGGGCGACCTGGGCCATGTCAGTGATGGCGAACTTTATATTTCCGGTCGCAAGAAGGACTCCATCAAGAAGGGGGGCGAGATGATCAACCTCGCCGAGATCGAGGACATGGTCCACGCCACCCAACTGTGCGAAGAGTGCTATGCGGTTGGCAAGCCCGACCTGTTCTGGGGCGAAACCTACGACGTGTTCTTCGTGCCACCGGCCGGTGGCAATGCGCAGGCGATCAAGGACGAGCTGAGCCGCCTGTTCAATGCATCGTTGCCGCAGTCGCAACGGCCGGACCAGATTCATGCCGTGAGCGAGGTGCCGCGCACCTCGTCGGGCAAGCCGATCAAGCGGCTCATCAGCTACGAGGTAGCCCAGTGAGCGCATTGCTGACCACGCATGACCCCCGCACCGGACTGCCGGCGGCATCGTATCCCTGCGCCACGCCGGAGCAGGTCGCCCAGGTTTGCCGGCGGGCGCGTGATGCCTTTTTTAATCAATGGCGGGCCGTGCCGTCGATGGAGCGCGCGACGGCGCTACTCAGCGTGGCGGCGTTGCTGCGGGACCGGCTTGAGGAGTTTGCTGCCGCTGAAGCGCGCGATACCGGCAAGCCCCTGGATGTGGCGCGCGGCGAGGTGGCCGGTGCGGCGGGCCTGTGGGAGTACGCGGCGGCGCTGGCCCGGACCGAACACAGCGAGTGCCTGAGCACGGCCACGACCCAAGGGCTGGCCCTGACCCTGCGCGAGCCGATGGGCGTGGTGGGGCTGATCGTGCCGTGGAATTACCCGCTGATCACGGCTGCGGAGCGTATGCCCTTCGCCTTGGCGGCCGGCTGCTGCGTGGTGCTCAAGCCGAGCGAACTGGCAGCCGGCAGCCTGGCGTTGCTGGTCGAGGCGATGGCGAACAACCCCTTGTTCCCGCCTGGGGTGGTGCAGGTGCTGTTCGGCCAGGGCGATGCCGTCGGCCGGGCGCTGGTGGCCAATCCGGACGTCGACATGATCGCCTTCGTCGGCTCCACGGCGGCGGGGCGGGCCATCGAGTCGGCCGCCACGGCCACCGGCAAACGGGTGTCGGCCGAGCTGGGCGGCAACAACCACGTGCTGATCTACCCCGACGCCGACCTGCCGCGGGCGGCGCGGGCGGTGGTGGCCGGCGGTTTTCGCAACGGCGGACAGGCCTGCATCGCCGGCACGCACGTGCTGGTGGACCCGAGTGTTGCGGACGAGTGGGCGGTGCACCTGGAACAGGCGCTGCGCGAACGTTTCCCGGTAGGAGAGGCGGGGACGGCCGCGACGATCCAGCCCATGATTTCCGCCGCGCACAAGCAGCGCCTGCTGGACTTGATCGAACAGGCGCGGCCGGCCGGCTTCGTGCCCTTGCCGGGATCGCTGCTGGACGGGCCGGGCAACTTCCTGGGGCCGGTGGTGCTGGACCGGGTACCCTTGCACTCTCCGCTGCGGCAGCAGGAAATTTTTGGACCGGTCGTCACCGTGATGCGCGTCGAAGCCGATAAATTTCCGGCGATTCTGGCCGATAACCAGTATGGCTTGGCGGTGTATGTGTGGACGGCCGCCACGTCGGCCGCCCTTGCCGCCATCAGGCAGGTTCGGATCGGCCGTATCTGGGTCAACGCGGACCCCGAGTTCTGGCTGCCGGAGCTGCCGGTAGGCGGTTTTGCCGCCTCGGGTATCGGGCGGGAAGGCGGGGTCAAGGCGCTGGACACGTATTCCCTGCCCAAGTCGGTCCTCATTTTTTGATTGAACGGCCTCGGTCGTGAGCAATTCCACCTGTCGGGCCGGTCTCGCCACGACAGTGCGGGCAAACACTTAGGAGTGTGCATATGGGCCAGATTTCCCGCCCGCTTTCTCTGGTTGAAAAACTGAAGCAGGAGTCCGTGCAGGATTTCATCAACCGGTTTCTCTGGAACAAGAGCAACAACGCTCCTTTCGTGGTTGAACTGGATCCAACGACCGCCTGTAACCTGGCGTGCCATGACTGCATCAGCGCCAACCTGCTCAACCAGGGGGGGATAGACAACGAGCGTCTGCTGCGCCTGGCCGAAGAGTTTGCGGAGAGCGGGGTGCGTGCTGTAGTGCTGATCGGCGGCGGCGAGCCGATGGCGCACCCCAAGTTCGGGGCGCTGGTGAGCTCGTTGTACCAGTCCGGGGTCAAGGTCGGGGTCACTACCAACGGCACGCTGATGCATCGCTACATGGACGAGTGCATCACCATGACCAGCTGGCTGCGGGTATCGGTGGATGCAGGCAGTGAAGAAGTGTTCGCCGACTTCCGCCCGCACGCCAGTGGCAAGTCTCAGTTCAACCTGGTGATCGACAATATGCGGCAGATGGCCGAACGCAAGACCGGTCTCTTGGGCTATTCCTTCCTGCTGCTGTCGAAGTTCAATAGCGACGGCAGCCTGCTGCGCAGCAACGCCGTGGATATCGAAAAAGCCGCCCGCCTGGCCAAGGACATCGGCTGCGACTATTTCGAGGTCAAGCCGGCCTTCGACATGATGCACTTCCTGCAGCAGCAGGACCTGTCGGTGGTCGAGATGGTCAACCGCAACCTGAAGGCCATTCACGAGCTGGCCGACGACAACTTCAAGATCATCGCGCCGTTCACCCTGGAAGAGGCGCTGAAAGGCGTGGGCACCCAGATCAAGCCCTACAACCGCTGCCTGACCGCCGAGCTGCGCACGGTGATCACGCCGAGCGGCGCCTACGTGTGCCCGTACCACCGCGGCAACCTCAACATGCGCATCGGCGACGTCGCCAAGACCTCGCTGGAGGAGCTGTGGAAGGGCGATCGCCGGGCCCAGGTGATGACCCGAGTCGATCCGGCCAAGCACTGTACCTTCCACTGCATCCGTCACGAGTCCAATCTGCTGCTGGAGCGCATGGCGGCGGGCGAGGTGGTCGACACCGTACCGGACTTCGACCTGTTCATCTGACCGGGAGCTCCATGGAACCGTTGAGCCGCGAAGAAGTGCTGGCGCTGGGCTTCAGCCACGTCGGTGAAGGGGTGCGTGTTTCGCGCCGCGCCACGTTTTACGATATCTCCGGCGTGATCGGGGATGGCGCGCGTATCGACGATTTCGCCATCCTGACGGGCCATATCGAAATCGGCCGGCAGGTGCACGTATCGCCGTTCTGCTTTCTGGGCGGCACCGGCGGGACGATACGGCTGGGGGACGGGGTGGGCTTCTCCACCCATGTCAGTGTCTTTACCAAGAGCGACGACTATCAGCAGAGGACGGACGGCCCGCGCGACAAGGTTTGTGGCGACGTCGTAATCGGCGATTTCACGATCTTCGGTGCGCAGTGCGTGATCCTGCCGGGGAGCGTGGTCGGCAAGCACTGCTCGGTCGGCATCGGCTGCGTGGTGCACGATACGCTGCCCGATGGCGGCCGCTACGTCAGCATGGGTATCAAATCTGTGCGCCTGCCATGAGGGCGCTTTGTCGAGGGAATATGGAAACCATCAAAGCCTGGATTCTCGATTACCTGCAGTCCGAAGGCGTCGGCGATATCGAAGCCGACAAGCCCCTGTTCGAACAGATCGACTCGTTCAGCGTGGTCGGCTTTCTGCTGGCGTGCGACGAGCGCTTCAGCAGCTTTGCCTCCCTGCCGGTGGAGTCGCTCGGCACGCTGACCGTCGAGGAAATCGCCCGCCGGATCGAGGCGCAACAAGCTCCGGTGTGAGCCTGGAGTGGGGGATATCGCTCCGCATGAGAGGCGAGCCCCTTTCGAATGAGGCATGGTTTGATGCTGGATAAAAATACCTTCGACGCGGCATTGCGGCCTGGCGTGCGTGCCTCCCTCGCCGGCGCGAACCAGGCGCTGCGACGGGCCGAGGCTGAAACTTTCGGCCGCCTGCTCGATGAGCGGGGTGACTTTCTCCCCGGCGCCAGTTTCCGGCGTGATTGCCCGCAGTGCGGCACAGCGCACGAGCGGGCAGCTGTGCTGCTGCGGGCTCACGGCATGCAACTGGTGCGCTGCCCCGAATGCCGGCTGGTGTACAGCCGGGAGGTCATCGATCGCGACTTCGAACGGCAGCGCTATCAGGACAGTTCGGCGAGCCAGGCCAATCTCGAGCTCAAACACGACCCGTTCTATGCCGCGCTCGAGCGCGACAAGGCGGCCTATGTGGCCGGCCGGCTGAGTGAGTTGGCGGGACCTGGTCGTCTGCTGGATATCGGCTCCTCGTCAGGCGCCTTGCTGCGCGCGGCGGAAGAGGCGGGGTGGCAGTCCTTCGGCATGGATATCAATCCAGCCGCTGTGCAAGCCTGCCGGTCGGCCGGGCTCTCCGCCGTCTGCGGCGAATACCCGTGCGCCCTGCCTGAAGAGTGGGGGCCGTTCGATGTAATCGCGCTGCTGGACGTGCTGGAGCATGTCGCCGATCCGCTGGCCTTCCTCGATCGCGTCAGCCAGGACCTCAAACCGGGGGGCTGGCTGGTGGTGCAGGTGCCCAATTTCAGCAGCCTCCTGCTGACCATCGAGGGCGTGCATAACAACAATATCTGCCACGGTCACTGGAGCTATTTCGAGCCGGCGACCTTGCCGGCCCTGCTGGTGCGCGCCGGCTTCGAAATGCGCTGGTTCGAAACCTACATCAGCGAGCTCGACCGGGTGCTGGCATACCCGGACGAGCAGGTCGCGGCGGCCTGGGAGCAACTGACGGGACAGACCTTGGCCGAACCCCGAGACCTTCAAGTCGAGCAATTGCACACCCGGATGCTGGGCTACAAACTGTTCGGCCTGTTCCAGAAAGTCGCGACGTGAATCTTTCCCGCATCCCCTTCGGCAAACCGTTCATCGTCGGCAAGGAGTTGTTCTACATCGCCCAGGCGGTGATGAGCAGTTCGATCGCCGGCGACGGCGCCTATACCCGCAAGTGCCAGCAATGGCTGGAAGAGCACCTCAAGGCACGCAAGGTCCTGCTGACCCACTCGTGCACAGGCGCCCTGGAGATGGCGGCGATCCTGGCCGGTATCGGCCCCGGTGACGAGGTGATCATGCCCTCGTTCACCTTCGTGTCGACGGCCAACGCCTTCGTCCTGCGCGGTGGCGTGCCGGTCTTCGTCGACATCCGCCCCGACACGCTCAACCTCGACGAGAGGCTGGTCGAGGCCGCCATCACCGAGAAGACCAAGGCGATCGTGGCGGTGCACTACGCCGGCCAGCCCTGCGCCATGGAGGCGCTCAAGGCGCTGTGCCGCAAGCACGGTTTGCGGCTGATCGAGGATGCGGCGCAAGCCATCCTGGCCCAATCCGACGGCCAGGCGCTGGGGACGATCGGCGACCTGGGGTGCCTGAGTTTTCACGAAACCAAGAACATCATCAGCGGCGAGGGCGGGGCCCTGCTGATCAACGATCCCGAGCTGATCGACCGCGCCGAGGTCATCTGGCAGAAGGGCACCAACCGCAAGGCCTTCTTCCGTGGCGAGGTCGACAAATACACCTGGGTCGACATCGGCTCCTCCTTCCTGCCCAGCGAGCTGACGGCTGCCTTTCTCTACGCTCAGCTGGAGCAGGCCAGGCGCATCAACGCGCATCGGCGCTCGCTGTATGACCGGTACATGGACCTGCTGACGCCGCTGGTGCGGGAAGAGCATTTCGCGCTGCCGATCAATCCGGGGGAGCACCCCGAGAACGGCCATATCTTCTATCTGGTCTGCCGGAGCGAAGAGAAGCGCGACGGCCTGATCGATCATCTGCGCAGCCAGGGCATTTCGGCGGTATTCCACTACGTGCCGCTGCATGATTCGCCTGCGGGCATGCGCTTCGGGCGGACGGCGGGCGGCCTGCCGGTGACCGAGCGCGTGTCCCACTGCCTGGTGCGCTTGCCCCTGTACTCCGAAATGACCGTGGAACAAGTACGCCGCGTGTGCCAGGAAATCGGCGCCTTCTTCACGGCTGATGCGGCATCGCCATCCCCTTACTGAACTTACCTGACCGGGCCATCATGTCTCAAGCCAGCGCTTCCTCTCCGAGCCAATCCGCTCCCTACTACGTTTATGCCCCGCCATATCGCGAGACTTCCGGGGGGGTGAGGGCGCTCCACTACCTGTGCCATGAGCTGAACCTGCGCGGACAGGAAGCCTACGTCATGCAAGGCGATACCTCGGCGACGCTACTTACCCCCGAGCTGACGCCCGAGATCTATCAGGCCCATCTCGGTGCTGGCCGCGAACCCATCGTGATCTACCCCGAAATCATTCAAGGCAACCCGATGCGGGCCAGGCATGTGGTGCGCTACCTGCTCAACGTGCCCGGCGCGCTTACCAATACCTCGCTGGGCGACCTGGGCTGGTCCGCCGACGATCTGCTCTATGTGCACGGCTACGACGTCCTGCCGGAGGGTTGGCAGGCCGGCTTGCTGCAAGTGCCGCTGGTCGACACGCGCGTCTACCATGCCGACGGAGTGGATGATGGGGAGCGGCATGGCCATCTGGTCTGGCTGAACCGCTATCTGAACAAGGGGGGCGAACCGTGGCCGTTGACGGCGGAGGCCACCGAGATTTCGTTCCGTGTTCCCAACCGTTCGCCGGCGGAGCTGGCCGCGCTCTATCGCGGCGCCGAATTGCTGTTCACCTACGAGCACTCCACCGCCTGCTTCGAAGCCTTGCTATGTGGCTGCCCGGTCGTCTATCTGCCCAACCCGATCATGCTGGAAAAACCCATGCACAATTACCTGGGCTCTGACGGCGTGGCATGGGGCGCAGGAGAGGAAGAGATCGCCCGAGCCAAGGCGACCGTTCGTCGCGTGCAGGAACAATACAAGGCGACGCAGGCCCAGTTCGGCGAGGAACTGGTGGCGTTTATCGAGACCACGCAGGGGCACGTGCGGGAGGCGGGGAACACGCCTAGCCAGAGCATGGCGTCCGCCAACCAGGTGGAGAAGCGCAAGCCGCGCATCGGCGTGCTGAGCCAGGACCCTCCCGACAGCGCGTGCTTCCGACTGCGTCTGGGCGACCCGCTGGCCGTGCTGGCCGATGCGATCGAGGTCCACTACTGGCGGTACACGGCCAGTGTCATGGTGGATGGGCAATTCCCGTTCGCCAGCGACCAGGACTTCATCGACGCCATGGACATGTTCATCGTGCAGCGCTCGGCGCTGCATCCGTCCACCGACGAACTGGTGCAACGGCTGCTGCAATCCGGCAAGCCTCTGGTGTACGAACTGGACGATTGGCTGCCGTCGCTGCCTATGAGCCACCCGCAATACGCCGAGTTCAAGCCCAGCTTCTCGCGTATCAAGAACATGCTGCCGCGCTTCCATCTGGTGACTGCGAGTACGCCGGTACTGGCCGAGATCGTCAGGGCCTACAATCCGAACGTCGCGGTCTTGCCCAATTACCTGAGCGCAGCGCGTCTGGTGGAGCCGCAGCTGGACGACCAGGCGGCCACGGTGACCATCGGTTTCGCCGGCACCGCAACCCACCGTCACGACCTTGCCCGTATCGGCAGCGCCCTGGCGCGGCTTGCGCGCGATTACGACGGCAAGGTGTCCTTCGTGTTCTGGGGCAGCATACCGCCGCAGATGGAAGGCGTGCCCGACGTCCGTTTCGTGAACGGGGGCGTGGAATACCAGGGCTATCTGCCGAAACTGGGCAGCCTGAAGATCGACATCGGCATCGCCGCGCTGGAAGAGTCCGAGTTCAACGCGGGCAAGTCCGACATCAAGTGGCTGGAATACTCCTCCGTGGGGGCGGTGTCCGTCCTGAGCGATGTGCCGGCCTACCACCACATCAAGGAGCTCGATCTGGGCGTGGTGCTGCCGCCGGATGACGAGGATGCCTGGTACGAGGCCCTGGCGGACTTGGTGGAAAATGCCGCCAAGCGGCGCGCACTGGCAACCCGCGCACGCGATTACCTGCTGCGCGGGCGCCTGCTGGAAGGGCAGATAGACCGTTTCGTCCAGGCCTGGAACCTGGTGCTGCCGGAGGCGTTGCGCATCGTGCTGCCGCCGTCGTTGGGGACGCCGCCTCTGGACAGCGTCGGCGGCGGCGATCTGGCGGTATTGCGCCAGTACCGCACATGGCTGCAAAACCACCATTTCCGCGAGGTGCACGCCGAACAGTTGGCCGAACGCATGGTCCTGGCTTGGTCGTCACGGCCGGTGTTCAATCTGGTCACGGTCGTGAGCCGGCAGGAGCAGAACCGCCTGGCCGACACGGTTGACGCCTTGCAGCAGCAGCTCTACCCCCACTGGCGACTGATCGTGCTCGCGGACTGGGAGGCGCCGGATCCGGCCTTCCAGGAGCACGAACAGCTGGGCTGGCTGCAGCTCGATACGCTGGACGATCCGGATCTTTTGGCACGGGCCGTGAACAGCGTGGCGGCGGAAGTGCCCGCCGATTGGCTGATGTGGTTGCCAGTGGGCTTCCGCCTGGTCCCGCAGGCCCTGGTGCGTTTCGGCGAGGCCATCCACATGCATCCGGAATGGGCGGCCTTGTACTGCGACAGCGATATCGTTTCCCCTATGGGCGAGCGTTTCAAACCCCGCTTCCGTCCCGACTTTGCGCCGGAATATCTGCGCTCGATGGATTACATCGGCGACGCCGTGGCGGTGGCGACATCGGCATTGCTGGAGCGCGGCGGTTTTGAAGCCTACCCGGGGGCCTACTGGTTCGACCTGTTGCTGTGGCTGTTCGAGCAGCATGGACCACAGTCCATCGGCCATGTCGACGACATGCTGCTGTCGTTGCCTCCGGTCAAGCCGCATCCCCTGACTCTGCCGGCGCAACGCGTCGCGCTGGAGAACCATGCCCGGCGCCTGGGACTGGATGTGGAATTGGGCGACGGCTATCTGGAGGGAACGTTCCACTTCAACCTGCGTGTGCAGGGCGAACCGCTGGTGTCCGTGATCGTGCCCAACCGCGACAAGCTCGAGGTGCTGGAACCGTGCGTCGAAAGCCTGTTCGAGGGGAGCCGCTACCAGAATTTCGAGCTGATCATCGTCGACAACCGTTCGGAAGAGCCGGAAACCCGGGAGTACTATCGGGACATTTGCTCACGTTGGCCGGATCGGGTGCGCATCGTGGCCTACGACGCGCCGTTCAACTTCTCCGCCCAGTGCAACCTGGGCGTGGCGGAAGCCCGCGGCAGCTATGTGCTGCTGCTCAACAACGACACCGAAGTGGTGTTGGACACCTGGCTGGAGCGCTTGCTGGCCTGGGCGCAGCAACCGGGCGTGGGGGCGGTCGGCGCCCGCCTGACCTATCCGGAGGTCGGCCTGATCCAGCATGCCGGCATCGTGCTCGGCCTGCCCGGCGGTCTGCGTTCGGTCGCCGATCACGTGTTCGAGGGCGAAGACATCTTCTCCCCGGGCTACATGAACCGGCTGCTCACCGGCCAGAACTACTCGGCGGTGACGGCAGCCTGCCTGATGGTGGCCAAGGAACACTACCTGGCGGTGGGCGGCATGGACGATACCGCACTCACCGTGCTGTTCAATGATGTCGACCTCTGTCTCAAGCTCCAGGCCGCTGGCCTGCGCAATGTCTACAACCCCTTTGCCGTGATGGTGCACCATCACGCCCGCAGCATCGGGCGCCGCACGTCCGACCCTCGCGTGGCGCTGGAAGCGGCGGTACGCGAGTACGACGAACTGAACACCATGATGGCGCGCTGGCTGCCGCAACTGGCGCGCGATCCTGCCTACAACCGCCACTTGGCCCTGAACAGCCGCAAGATGATGCTGGAAACCAGCCGTGCCGCATCTTGGGACCCCGCCATCCCTGGCCGCCGGCGAGTGCTCGGTCTGCCCGTCAGCGGCGGCAGCGGCGAATACCGTGTCTGCATGCCGCTCAACGCGTTGCAGGCGGCGGGCCGTCTGGATGGCGACATCCTGCAGCCGAGCGGCAGCAGCGGCCTGCATGTGCTGTCAGTGGTGGAAATGGCCCGCCAGGCCCCCGATACCCTGCTGCTCCATACCGCCATCGGCGACGGCCTGGTCGAGGCGATGAAGAACTATCGCCAGTTCCTGCCCGAGATGCGCATTGTCTTCGGCATGGACGACCTGGTCGGTGCCATTCCTGAGAAAAGCTCGTTTTCGCGCCATTGGAAGAAGGTATTTCCGGATGCCCGCTCTCGGTTGCGCAAGGCCCTGGCCTTGAGTGACACCCTGATTGTGTCGACTGACCCGCTGGCGGAACACTGCCGTGGCATGATCGACGATATCGTCGTTATCCCCAATCGCTTGCAGAAGAGCCGTTGGGACGGATTGTCGTCTCTCCGTGGCACGGGCAAGAAGCCCCGCGTCGGCTGGGTGGGGGCAGCTCAGCATCGTGGTGATCTCGAGCTGATCGTCGAGGTAGTCAAGCAGACTGCCGATGAAGTGGACTGGGTGTTCATGGGCATGTGCCTGGCGGAACTGCGTCCGTACGTGGCAGAGGTACATCCCTTTGTCGCTTTCGACCTGTATCCAGAAAAGATGGCCAGCCTGAACCTGGACCTGGCCATCGCTCCGCTGGAAGTGAGCCCGTTCAACGAGGCCAAGAGTAACCTCCGCTTGCTGGAGTATGGGGTGCTGGGCTGGCCGGTGGTGTGCACCGATATCTACCCCTATCAGACTGGCGGGGCCCCGGTATGCCGGGTCGCCAATGAGGTTTCCGGATGGGTCGAGGCGATCCGTCAGCGGGTGCACGATTTGCCGGCTGCCTACCGCGCAGGGGACCAGTTGCGCGACTGGGTGCGACAGCATTATATGCTGGAAGAGCATCTGCACGATTGGCAACGGGCCTTGTGCTAGTCATATGCAGGAAAAATGCAAAAAGACGCTAAAGTTTATGAGAGGCGGGTCGATAACTTGAACAAGCCGGATGCACTGCCGAGCCAACCGACCCAAGGAGAATTGTCATGGCCCTGACCGTAAATACCAACATCGCCTCGTTGAACGCCCAACGCAACCTGAACAACTCGACCAGCTCGCTGAACCAGTCGCTGCAACGCCTGTCTTCCGGCCTGCGCGTGAACAGCGCCAAGGACGATGCTGCCGGTCTGGCGATCTCCCAGACCCTGACCTCGGCGATTCGTGGTAACAACCAGGCCATCCGTAACGCCAACGACGGCGTGTCGGTGGGGCAGACGGCGGAAGGTGCTCTCGGTCAGATCACCAACAACCTGCAGCGTATCCGTGAAATCGCCGTGCAGGCCTCCAACGGTTCGGTCAGCGACACCAACCGTTCGCAGCTGCAGAAGGAAGTGGACCAGCTGACCCAGGAAATTTCCCGCATCACCCAGACCACCCAGTTCAATGGCACTTCCCTGCTGTCGGGCGGTAGCGCATTGACCTTCCAGGTCGGCTCCTCGGGTTCGGCTGACAACCAGCTGACGATCAGCGCTTCCGACCTGACGTCGTTGCACAGCTATAATACGGCGCTGAGTGCTACGGTTACGATCGACGTGACCACCCAGGGTGCGGCTTCCGCCGCCCTCTCTGGCCTGGATGCCGACCTTTCTTCCGTGTCGTCCAGCCGTTCGGACTTCGGTGCCGTACAGAACCGTTTCGATGCAGTGGTCGCCAACCTGTCCAACTACGTTGAGAACTTGTCCAGTGCCAACAGCCGTATCGTCGACGTCGACTTTGCCGCGGAAACGGCCAACTTGACCAAGAACCAGATTCTGCAGCAGGCCGGTACCTCCATCCTGAAGACGGCCAACTCGACGACGCAGTCCGCTCTGTCGCTGCTCCAGTAAGGCAACTCGCCGCAGATGAGTTAAGAGATGGCCTCGGTTCCACCACCAGGCCATTTCTTGTTCCTTGAAAGGAGGTGAAGAGATGCAAATTTCCACACCATTGGTAAGTCCTCTTTCTCGCTCCGATGGGAGTTCGGCGCGGGCGGTTGCGCCACCTCCCCAGGCCTCTTCCGGCGAGACGGCTGGGGTGGCGGTTTCGCCTGTTTCGAGCCAGGCGGTCAGTGCCGTAGACAAAGAAAAGGAAACGTCGAATAGCCGTGACGCTACCAAGAAGCCGGTATCCCTCTCCGACTTACAGCCGGCACTACGCAAGCTGAATGAAGCTGTCCAGCATTACGATAGCGAACTGGAGTTTTCCGTCGACAAAGATACCGATATTTCAGTGGTCAAGGTGGTGGACAAGGAAACCCAGAAAGTCATTCGCCAGATTCCTTCCGAAGAGGCCATCAGTATTTCAAAGGCTATTGAAGACTTCAAAGGCTTGCTGATCAAGGATAAGGCATAGGGCTGAGTATAATGCCTGGTACTTGTCCTGCTCGATTGCGATGACAATGAAGGCGGCGCGGGGGTGCGTTACCGTTCTTAACGGCTTTGAAAGGTAAGAATCATGGCTTCCATTACGACGTCGGTTGGTGCTCTCGATGTCCAGAGCATCGTCAGTCAACTCATGACGATCGAGCAGCAGCCGATGACGGCGAGCCAGAGCCGTGTCTCAAAGTTCAATACGCAGCTCAGTGCTGTGGGTAAGATCAGTTCCGGCTTGTCCAGTTTACAGACAGCTATTCGCTCTTTGGCTTCGGGCTCGTTTTTGCAGTCTTACAAGGCCAGTTCAAGTGACTCGACAATCGCCAGCGTTGCGACCTCTGCGGCCACTGTAGCGGGCAGCTATGCCCTGAATATCACGAGCTTGGCGCAGCCTCGCCAGTTGGTGTTCGATAAGTATGCCGATGGTACTGCCATCACCGACCCCACTGCGGCTATTGCTTCCGCTCCGGACAGCCTGACCTTTACCGTTGGGGGAAAAGCCACCACCCCAATCAGTCTGAGGGACAATCCCGGAGATTCCGTCACGTTGAACAGCATGCGGGACCGGATCAACCAGGCCGGCGTCGGCGTGACGGCCAATATCGTCAATAACAACGGCAACTACAAGTTGGTTATTACGTCGACCAACAGTGGGAGCGATAATGCCTTTTTGATTTCGGCCGGAGGGGCCGAGCCAGCTGATGCCAGTTCGCCGGCGTCATTGGGGGGCTTGACCCAGAGTACGGGTACCGCTAGTGCGATCAGCGAGTCCCACGCAGCTCAGAATGCAGCGTTGACTATCAATGGTGTCAGCGTGTCTGCAGCCAGCAATCACTTGACCGATGCGATTGCTGGGCTGACTCTCGATCTGAGCAAGACTGGAGAGGCCAGTATCAACGTGGTGCAAGATTCAGATGGCATCACTACGGCCTTGCAAGCGTTTGTCGATGCCTACAATCAGGTACATTCAGCCGCAGAGTCGGCGCGGACCGATAGCATGAAGGGAAACGCTTCGGTTCTGGCGATCGAGTCGCAGATGACCTCCATACTTGCTACGCCTGTGTCTGGGGCGAACCCCTATAATTCTTATGCCTATCTGGCTCAGGCAGGAATCTCGATCCAGAAGGACGGCACGCTGAAATTGGACAAGACAGCGTTCAATACGGCCCTGTCGGCGGATCCGGCTGCTGTCAAAAATCTGTTCGGCAATAGCAATAATGACGGTTTTGCCGATCGCTTCAATACGGTGATCAATCAATTACTGGGGCCCGATGGCATCATTGAGTCCAGCAAGAGTTCGATCAACAGTCGCATAGATTACGAGACGAATTACCAGACAGGTCTCCAATCGAAGCTCGATCGGTTGAAAACGCAGTATACCCAGCAATATACAAATCTGAATGCGATTTTGGCCAAGATGCAGTCTGCGACCAGCAGCCTGGCAAACCTGCTTTCGTCATCATAATCACCTTGAGGGTATGGATAGAGATGCTTAACAAACATGCGCTCAGGCAGCTTAACCAGGCTTATGAGAAAGATGCGTTGGTTGCCGCAGTCTACGGAGCAAGCCCCGTCGGTATTGTTGTCCTTTTGTATAAAGGGGCAGCAAACGCCATAGCTCAGGCTGGCAATGCCATCAACATGCAGGACTATGCTTCAAAAGCCCGTCTTATTTCCAAAGCCATCGATATTCTTGATGGTTTACGCGAAATGACAAATCTGGAAGAGGGGGGCGATGCTGCGCGAAACTTGAATGATTTATATCTTTATATGAAGGCTCGCTTGGCTCTGGCAGGGAAAAGCAATGACCAGGACATCCTGGCGGAGGTTCGTAGCTTGCTTGACACCCTCCTGCCTGCATGGGTTGAGCTGGATAAACGGGAATACTCGGGCGCTCCGGTTTCTGCCGTTGGCTGATATCAAGACAAGCGTATGCTGCGCATCACTCTGATGAAGGAGTGGGATCGGAATGGATGAGGACGTGGGATTGAGCTCTCCGGTAATGAAGCTTGCCCATATCACGGAAGCAATGTTGGCAGCCGCCAGCAATGCCGAGTGGGAACGATTTACCGAACTCGATATCGAGCGAGATGCCCATTATCGTCAAGTCATCCTTGAGGTCGATGTGCCTGCGCTAGCAAACAGCCCTGAATTGCGAGAGGTACTCGATACCGTCGTGACCCAAAGCAGGGAGATAGAAAGCTTGCTGGTCGAGCGCTGTGCCGAGTTGCAGTACTCGCTGTCATTGACTAACCGGCAACAGAAGCTCCAGAAAATTTATCGTTAGGGCTCGGCAAGTTGGGCTTGGGCCACAGAGCACCCTGCTGTACTCTTAAGAGTAGCAAGATGTTATGAGTAGAGGCCTGACGTGTCTATTTGGACGATAGTATCCTTGGCGGTGTCTGTGGGTACCCTGATTGCTTTGGGGTACCTGTGGTGGCGCGCGAAACGCGATGGAGAGAGCAGCGCAAGGCTGACTGCTCTTCACCTCGATCACCTGCAGCAGCAACTCAGCATGCTGCAGCGTGACATGGAGCATCTGGCCAAGAGCAAATCCCTGCCCAGGCCGCAGAGCAAGGGGGAGGACTTGACCTCTACGCCTTACAATCAGGCTATCGAGCTTGTCAAACATGGCTTGTCGGCGGCGGAGGTGGCCGAGCGCTGTGGCATTTCCCGCAGTGAGGCCGAGCTGATCGTGTCCCTGTACCGTAATAATTCCACTTCATGATTTCCCCCCTTTCTGGCAAAGCACTCGGCGCCGCGGCGGTTTCCGGTGTCCGGCTGCTGGGCGAAGGCGGCCGGCTGCTGCTGGAAGCCTCGGTCCTGCCGGCCAAGGCGCCGTCCTTGAGTATTGGCGAACTGGTTTCGGCCCGGGTTGCTGAACGTCTGGACAATGGGCAGTTCGCCGCATTGATCAAGAATGGTTTGTTCACGTTGAATCTGCCCAAGGGCATGCAGCTCAATGGCGAGGCGCTCACGCTGCGGGTGGCCAGCTTGTCGCCAAAACTGACCTTCGCGCTGGTCGAGCAGGCTGCGGATAGTGAGGTGGCGAATGGTTCGGTCGATGTTTCGCTGAGCCCCGCCTCGCGTTATCTGACCGATCTGCTGCACAGCGCCAAGAGCGCGCCGACGCAGGCGGGACTGCAGCTGGATGCCTCGCGCCAGGATCCGGCGGATGTGGCCGCAGCACTGAAACAGGGGACCGACAAGAGCGGGCTGTTCTACGAGTCGCACGTCAAGGCTTGGGTCGATGGTCGTTTGTCGCTGGAGAGCCTCAAGGACGAGCCGCAAGCCAGGCTCGGGCAAAGCCTTGATTC
Source organism: Pseudogulbenkiania sp. FW507-F1 (assembly GCF_058781125.1). Lineage (NCBI taxonomy): Bacteria > Pseudomonadati > Pseudomonadota > Betaproteobacteria > Neisseriales > Chromobacteriaceae > Pseudogulbenkiania > Pseudogulbenkiania sp. FW507-F1. Next base: position 58,241 of record NZ_JBYSWM010000011.1, read on the forward strand.
GGCGCAGACGACTCCCTCTCCCCATGGCAAAGCGGCCTTGGCGGAGCTGGGTAACCTGGTGCAACGGCAGCTCGACACCCTGGAGAACCACCAGCTTCAACTGCAGGGCTGGGCCTGGCCGGGGCAGCCGCTGCAGCTGAGCATTCAGCAGGACGAGACGCGAGAGCGAGAGGCGGGCGGTGCAGAAGCGGTAGCGGCCTGGTCTACCCGTCTGGCGCTGGAACTTCCGGTGCTCGGTGGCCTGTCTGCCCGTATCCGTATCGTCGGCGGGACGGTACAGCTGTCTTTTGCCACCGAGGAGGCGGCGACGGAGCAGTTGATCCGCGACCATGCGCCTCGGCTCGAGGCGGGCCTGGGGGCTGCCGGACTGAATCTTGCAACACTGTCGGTGAGCCATGACGAAGCCGCCAGCTGATCCGGCGCGCCGCTCCGCCATCGCCCTGAGCTACCAGGACGGTGCACGTGCGCCAAAGGTGGTGGCCAAGGGCTACGGCGAGTTGGCCGAACGCATCATTGAACGAGCCCAAGAGGCCGGCGTATTCGTGCATGACTCGCCGGCGCTGGTGTCCTTGCTGATGCAGGTCGATCTGGATCAGCAAATTCCTCCGGAGCTGTACCGGGCGGTGGCCGAGGTGCTGGCCTTTGTCTATTTTCTGGAGCACCAGGCGGCGGGCCGTGATTTCGAGTTCGACGCGTGGCTGTCGCAGCGCCCATCCCCACCGCCTGAAAACTGATACCCCGGCTGGCTTGAACGGTCGGCTTTCCGTATGCTTTCCCCTTGTGTGCAACTTGAGCCCGATGTGATCGACGGCAGGGCGCCATCGGCGTGTCATGCGCGGTCGTGACGCGTCAGCCGTTCAATCAACTGGGCTTCAGCCGGAGATGGATAGATGAAAGTAGGCTATATCGGACTGGGTATCATGGGCCGCCCTTGCGTGCTCAATCTGCTCAAGGCGGGACATCAGGTCAGCGTGTGGGCGCGCCGGCGCGAATCGGCCGAGCCGCTGCTCGCTGCCGGTGCCTGCTGGTGCGACTCCCCGGCCGAACTGGCCGCGGGCGTCGAGCTGGTGGTGACCAATGTGTCCGACACTGCCGACGTGGAGGCGGTGCTGCTTGGTGACAACGGCGTGGCGCTGGGGGCCAAGCCGGGTCTGGTGTGCGCCGACATGAGCACGATTTCTCCAATAGGTGCGCGCAAGATCGCGGCCAGCCTGGCCGAAAAGGGCATCGACTTCCTCGATTGCCCGGTGTCGGGCGGTGAGGTCGGCGCCATCAACGGCACGCTGACCATCATGGTCGGTGGCAAGGCCGAGGCGCTGGAGAAGGCACGGCCGGCGCTGCAGGCGATGGGCAAGACCATCACCCATATCGGCGAGTCAGGAGCGGGGCAGGTAGCCAAGGCGTGCAACCAGATTGCCGTCGGCGTCGGTGTGGCGGCAGTGGCCGAGGTGATGAAGTTGGCCAAGGCGTGCGGCGTCGATCCGGCACCGGTGCGCGAGGCGCTGCTCGGCGGTTTCGCCCAGAGTCGGGTGCTGGATGTTCATGGCCAGCGCATGATCGACGACAACTACGCGCCGGGCTTCAAGGCCAAGCTGCACCTCAAGGATATGGGCATCGTACTCGATACCGCGCGCGAGCTGGGCATCAAACTGCCGGAGGCGGAGCGGGTGGCGGGCCTGATCGGCGAATTGGTCGAGAAGGGGGAGGGCGAGCTGGATTCGTCGGCCATCGCCCGGCTGATCTGGGAAAAGAACTGAGCCGGACGACACGCTCGATACAAACAAACAGGGCCCCAAGCGGGGCCCTGTTTGTTTCGTAGGGGACTCAGGCGACCAGCTTGCTCAAGGCCGCCAGCACGCCGCTGCCGGGGGCAGGGGTGCAGCACAGCTCGGGAATCTGGAAATCCACCGCCATCATCACCGAGAGTGCGGTAATCGTGATGATGGAGAAGAAGAACACCTGACGCGCCCACGCCCGGTCATCGGTACTGCTCTTGTAGCCCGACAGCGCCATCTTGAGCCACCACAGGCTGGTGGCACAGGCCACAGCAAGGTAGCCATAGCCGGCGTAGCCGCCAAATGCCAGCATCACCGTAGCCGCCGCGAAGGCCAGGATATAGAGCACGATCTGCTGCTTGGCGGCCGAGATGCCTTTCACCACCGGCAGCACCGGGATGTTGGCGGCCTCGTAGTCCTTGAAGCGGAAGATCGCGATCGCGTACGAGTGCGGCATCTGCCACAGGCAGAACATCAAGAGCAGGATGGCGGCACCCATGTCGAACTGGCCGCTGACCGCACAGTAACCTGCCACCGGCGGCACCGCGCCGGACAGGCTGCCCACCAGCGTGCCGTAGACCGACTTGCGCTTCATGTACAGGCTATAGACGCCGACGTAGATCACGAAGCCGAACAGCGCGCAGGCGAAGGCCAGCGGGTTGGTCCAGTGCCACAGCGTCCAGAACCCGGCGAGACCCAGCAGCATGCCGTGCATCAGGGCGGCCTTGAACGACATGGCGCCGGTGACCAGTACGCGGTTCCGGGTGCGTGCCATCTTGCAGTCGATGTCGCGGTCGATGCAGTTGTTCAGGGAACAACCGGAGGCGACCACCAGCGACAGCCCGATCACTGTGGCCAGGAGCAGCCCCAGGTCGGCATGGCCTCGCGCGGCGAGCAGGAAACCTCCCGCCGTCGAGATCAGGTTGCCGAAGATGATGCCCGGCTTGGTGACCTGCAGGTAGCGCTTGAGTTTCACGTCAGGCTCTCTCAGGGCATCATCAGCGCGTCGGCGCTGAAGATGATCCAGACCGACAGCCCCACCAGCAGCACGATCACCAGCGCGGTGAACAGGAAGGCGAGGGTGTTGACGCGGCCTTCGGTGGTGAAATCAAGGTGCAGGAAGTACTTCAGATGCACCAGGATTTGCACCACGGCGAAGCCGGCGATGGTCAGCAGCGTATCGTGCAGGTTCAGGTTGCCGTTCATCACCAGCCAGAACGGGATCACGGTCAGGATGACCGACAGCACGAAGCCCGTCAGGTAGGATTTGACGCTGCCGTGGCTGGCCGCGTGATCGTGAGCTTGGCTCATCAGATGGCCCCTTTCAGATAGACGACGGTAAAGACGCAGATCCACACGATGTCGAGGAAGTGCCAGAACATGCTCAGGCAGTTCAGGCGGGTCATGGCGCGGCCGGTCAGGCCGGTCTTGATCACTTCCAGCATCATCACCGCCATCCAGATCAGGCCGGCGGTCACGTGCAGACCGTGCATCCCGACCAAGGCGAAGAAGCCGGACAGGAAGGCACTCTTGTCCGGGCCGTGGCCCTCGGCGATCAGCGCGCCGAACTCGTGCAGTTCCATGCCAATGAACACGGCACCGAACAGGAAGGTGACGGCCAGCCAGCCCAGGAGGCCGGCCTTGCTGCCCTTGTGGCCGCTGATCATGGCAAAGCCATAGGTGATACTGGAGAACAGCAGGGCGAAGGTTTCCACGAGCACGTACTTGAGCTCGAAGATCTCCTTGCCGGCGACGCCGCCGTTGACGTTGCCGAACAGCACCGCGTAGGCAGCGAAGGCGCTGGCAAACAGGATGCAGTCGGTCATCAGGTAGAGCCAGAAGCCCAGCTGGGTGCTGGCGCCGCTGTCGTGATGCTCATGGTCGTGAGCGTGCGTATCGTGTAGTGCGGTTGCGTGCGAAGTCATGGCTGTTTACACCTGCTCCAGAGTTTTTGCCGGGCGCGGACGGGCCGTGCCTTGGTCGCGTTCGTCGTAGCGGTCGAAGTCGATACCCATCTTCTCGAAGCGTTCGCGTTCGATCGCTTCGATCTCGTCCGGCTGGACGTAGTAGTCGATATCGTTGTCGTAGGCACGTGCCAGCATGCTGCCGATGATGCCGATCAGACCCACGATGGCGAGCCACCAGATGTGCCAGATCAGGGCGAAACCGCACACCAGGGTGAAGCCCCCGATGTAGACGCCGGCCGCGGTGTTCTTCGGCATGTGGATCGGTGCGTACTGCTGCGGTACCTGGTAGGCCACGCCTTTTTCCTTCATGTCGGTGAAGGCGTCGATGTCATGCACCTGCGGCAGCTTGGCGAAGTTGTAGAACGGCGGCGGCGAGGAGGTGGACCACTCCAGGGTGTGGGCATTCCACGGGTCGCCGGTCACGTCAGCCAGCTGCTTGCGGTTGCGCAGGCTGACGACGATCTGCAGCAGCTGGCAGCCGATGCCCAGCGCGATCAGGACCGCGCCGATGCAGGCGGCGTACAGCCACGGGGTCCACAGCGGGTTGTCGGTGTGGTTGAGGCGACGGGTCATGCCCATGAAGCCCAGGATGTAGAGCGGCACGAAGGCGAAGTAGAAGCCGGTCTGCCAGAACCAGAACGCCGCTTTGCCCAGGCGCTCGTCCAGCTTGAAACCGAAGGCTTTCGGGAACCAGAACACGAAGCCGGCCAGGTAGCCGAATACCGCGCCACCGATGATGGTGTTGTGGAAGTGGGCGATCAGGAACAGGCTGTTGTGCAGCACGAAGTCGGCGCCCGGCACCGCCATCAGCACGCCGGTCATGCCGCCGATGGAGAAGGTGACCATGAAGCCCAGGGTCCACAGTACCGGCGAGGTGAAGCGCAGGCGGCCGCGGTAGATGGTGAACAGCCAGTTGAACAGCTTCACGCCGGTCGGCACCGAAATCACCATGGTGGCGATGCCGAAGAAGGCGTTGACGTTGGCGCCGGAGCCCATGGTGAAGAAGTGGTGCAGCCAGACCATGAAGCCCAGCACCGAGATCACGCCGGAGGCGATGATCATCGAGGTGTGGCCGAACAGGCGCTTGCCGGCAAAGGTGGAGACCACTTCCGAGAAGATGCCGAAGGCCGGCAGAACCAGGATGTATACCTCCGGATGACCCCAGGCCCAGAACAGGTTGAGGTACATCATCGGGTTGCCGCCGGCTTCACTGGTGAAGAAGTGGAAGTCCAGGTAGCGGTCCAGCGTCAGCATGGCGAGCGCGCCGGTCAGGATCGGGAACGAGGTCACGATCAGCACGTTGGCCCAGGTGCAGGTCCAGGTGAAGATCGGCATCTGCATCAGCTTCATGCCCGGGGTGCGCATCTTGAGGATGGTCACCAGGAAGTTGATCGCTGTCAGTGTCGTGCCGATCCCGGATATCTGCAGGGCCCAGATGTAGTAATCCACCCCCACGCCCGGGCTGTAGGCCAGCTCGGACAGCGGCGGGTAGGCCACCCAGCCGGTACGGGCGAATTCACCCACCCCGAGCGAGAGGTTCACCAGCGCCGCAGCTGCCACCAGCAGCCAGAAGCTCAGCGAGTTCAGGAACGGGAAGGCGACGTCGCGGGCGCCGATCTGCAGCGGCACCACGATGTTCATCAGGCCGGTCATGAACGGCATGGCCATGAAGATGATCATGATCACGCCGTGGGCGGTGAAGATCTGGTCGTAGTGCTCGGGCGGAAAGATGCCGAGGTGGCCATTGGTGGCCATGGCGAGCTGGGTCCGCATCATGGCGGCATCGGCGAAGCCGCGCAGCAACATCACCAGCGCGACGATGATGTACATCACGCCGATTTTCTTGTGGTCGACCGAAGTCAGCCATTCTTTCCAGAGGTAGCCCCACTTGCCAAACTTGGTGATGGCGGCAATGACCGCAAGCCCCATCAGGCCGGCGCCCGAGAGCGCTCCCATGATGATGGGCTCGTGGAACGGTATGGCGTCCAGCGTCAGTTTACCTAACAACATTTCTGTATTTACTCCTTAACGACCGGCGTCTTGCACAGGCTCTTGGTGAGCGCGGCAAGCTGGATGGGGCTGAGTCCGGCTTCCATGGCGGTCTGATGGCCGGCCATGTACTTGTTCAGTACGCCGTAGAACAGGCCCGGGGTGACGGACGAGAAATGCTGCACCGGGTTGTTTTCACTCGGGTTCAGCAGTTGTGCGTAGCTGGTGGGGTCCAGCGGCTTGCCGCTGCGGACCTGCTTCACCCAGGCGTCGAATTCGGCCGGGGAGGCGGTGGCGATGGCCTTGAACTTCATGCCCGAGAAACCGGCGCCACTGTAGTTGGCGGACATGCCGTCGTAGCTGCCCGGTTCGTTGGCGATCAGGTGCAGCTTGGTCTGCATGCCGGCCATGGAGTAGATCTGGCCGCCCAGCTGGGGGATGAAGAAGGAGTTCATCGCGGCATCGGAGGTGATCTTGAAGTTCACCGGGGTGTTGGCCGGGAAGGCCAACTGGTTGACGCTGGCAATGTTCAGTTCGGGGTAGATGAACAGCCATTTCCAGTCGAGCGACACGACCTGGATGGTGATCGGCTTCTTGTCCGAGTCGAGCGGGCGGTACGGGTCGAGCTTGTGGGTGCTGTTCCAGGTGATGACGGCGAGGAAGGAGACGATGATGATCGGGATGATCCAGACCACGGCCTCGATCTTGCCGGAGTGAGACCATTTCGGATCGTAGGTGGCGCTCTTGTTGCTGGCGCGATACTTCCAGGCGAAACCGAGCGTCATCAAAATCACCGGGACGACCACCAGCAGCATCAGCACGGTGGCCGTGATGATCAGCGATTTCTCGTCTGCGGCGATCTGGCCTTTCGGGTCAAGAATACCTCCCTGACAGCCGGAGAGCAGGGCGGCGGCGGCCAGCGGAAGCCCTCGTAAAATGCGTGGGTGTTTACTGTTTATCATCCTACGACCTTAGTGAATTGAAAGTGGCTTGTAGTCATTCCCTTCCAGGCCGACGTGACAGCATGCGCTGTCTTGTCGATCTGGCCGGGTAGAAAACGCGCACTCCGCCCAAGGCGGAATGACTTGGCCAAACGCCGCAGTCCCGGTCAAAACGGCACGCCGCGACGTAGCCGGCAACGGCTATTCCAACTTCGCGATGGCCCCGGTGATCACTTGATAAGAACGATTTGGCGATCGTTCAGATAGATGGCGTGACAGCAGAAATTCACTGTTCGACTTGCACGAGCTCGAGCCTGGAAGCGGGCGGAAAGACCTCTTGCGAGGTGGGTAGCCGCGCTCCTGGCGAGCCGTTGACGATACGGCGATGCTTGTCGATTACTTCGCTTTAGATAAGGAAAAGCGAATGGAATGGGGTGGTCATTCCATCCTTAGGATCTGAACTGGACGGGTCGTATTGAAAGCCATTTTTGATGCTTGTTCAATAGCGCAGGCGCGGCGCTGGAGGCCGGATTGGCCTGGTGCGGATGGTGATGATGCGCGTCCCGTTTTGATGCGTTGCCGCAAGCGCCAGATATATTAGGGTTCTATGAATTTCGCATGTGTCCGAAACGAGGTGTGGCCTTGTTACAAACTGTTACAAAATTCTGATGAAATAATCGCCAACGGGGCTAGACAGGGAGAGACCCTGGGAATGACTCGCCGTCGCAATAACTGCTGTCCAGTGCAGATGGGCGGGAGAGGAGGCGGGCCCTGTCGTCTTCAGAGCCGTTCACAGGCAGGATGTTCCACTCTATCGGGCCGGGCGCCCTTGATTTGGATCAATAGTTGCTGGAAATGGCAGTGGCGTGGCCACGCCGGCATGAAAAAAGCCCCGACGGGCGGGGCTTTCCGAGACGTTGGCCGAAGTGGCGCGATGGCTTATTCGATGTTTTGGATCTGCTCGCGCATCTGCTCGATCAGCACCTTGAGTTCGACCGAGGCCTGGGTGGTTTCGGTCGATACCGATTTGGAGCCGAGGGTGTTGGCTTCGCGGTTGAGTTCCTGCATCAGGAAGTCGAGCCGCTTGCCGGCTTGGCCCCCGGCCTTGAGAATGCGGCGGACTTCGCTCAGGTGGGTGCTCAGGCGCGACAGTTCCTCGTCGACATCGATCTTCTGGGCGAACAGGGCGAATTCCTGCTTGAGGCGGTCTTCATCAACGCTCTCCAGTGCATCGCGCAGGCGGTTGGACAGCTTCTCCATGTAAGCGGCCAGAATCTGCGGCAGCTTGGGCTTGAGGCTGGCGACGATGGTCTCGATCGAGGCGACACGCTCCAGCAGTACCGCCTTGAGCTTCTCACCCTCGCGTTCGCGCGAGGCGTTGAAGTCGGCCAGTGCCTTGGTCAGGCTTTCCAGGCACAGCTGTTGCAGCACTTCGGGCTTGAGTTCGTTCGATTTCATCACGCCGGGCCAGCGCATCAGTTCACCCAGCGACAGGGTGTCGGCTTCCGGTGCGTTCTCTTTGATGGTGCGGGAGACCGCCAGCAATTGCTGCAGCAGCTCGTGGTTGACTTCCAACGTGGGGGTGGCGTTTTCCAACTGGTTGAAGCCGACGCGGCATTCGAGTTTGCCGCGGGTGACCTTGGCGCCGATCATTTCGCGCAGGGGGGCTTCGATGACGCGCAGCTCTTCCGGCAGGCGCATCTGGACGTCCAGATAGCGGTGGTTGACGGCGCGCAGTTCCAGATTGAGCATGCCACCGGGAAATTCCCTGCTAATGGCGGCGAAGCCTGTCATACTTAAAATCATGCTGAACTCCCGGTTAAACTGGACAAATATCAAGACCGGGCCCGAATTGCTTTGCTAAGCTCAATCCATGGCCCCGGACACTATAGCAACAGCCATCCTATGACTCAATCCAGGCAAGAAACCGCATTGCCGGCCGGCTACCGGCTGGCCGATTACACCATCGTCCGCCTGCTTTCCGTGGGCGGATTCAGCGTGGTCTATCTGGCTCTGGATGACGACGACCAGAAATTCGCCATCAAGGAATACCTGCCCGGCCACTTGGCGTGCCGCGGTGACAATGGCCAGGTGACGGTGCAGCACGAGCTTGACCAGGAGGCGTTCAACCTAGGGTTGAAGTGCTTCTTCGAGGAAGGGCGCATCCTGGCCGGGATCAACCACCCGAACGTGGTGCGGGTCGCCAATTTCTTCCGCGCCAACCAGACGGTCTACCTGGTGATGGAGTACGCCGATGGCCGTCCCTTGACCCGCGAGCTGGAGATTGCCGGCGGGCGGCTCGACGAGCGCCGTATCCGACGCTGGTTCGCCGCGCTCTTGTCCGGCCTGCGCGAGGTCCATCTGCACCGTCTGCTGCATCTGGACATCAAGCCAGCCAACATCTATCTGCGGCGCGGCGGCGGTCCGCTATTGCTGGACTTCGGCGCCGCGCGCCAGACGCTGAACCAGCGCAGCAGGGAGTTCGCCTCGATGTACACGCCGGGCTACGCCGCGCCGGAACAGTACAAGAGCGATATGGCGCAGGGACCATGGACCGATATCTATGCCCTGGGTGCCTGCCTCTACTCCTGCATGGGGGGCGGCACGCCGCAAGGGGCGAAGGAGCGGGCGGTGAAGGACTTGCTAGAACCGGCGTCCCGGCGCTTTGTGCGTCTTTATTCGCGCGAGTTGTGCGAGCTGGTCGATCGCTGTCTGGACATGGAGCCCGAGCGGCGGCCGGCGACCCTGATGGAGGTGCAAAAGCGACTGATGGACCCCCATTACAGTGAGCCTGTCGCCCTCCCCGAGTCGCAGGCGGTGACGCACAAGCTGGCCGGCTGGCTTCGCAGCCTGACGGGCAGTCGTTCTTCCTGAAAGTGTGTGCATGAAATTGTCGATCTTCCAGGACAGCCGCGTCGGCGGCCGTTCCTACAATCAAGACCGTGTGGTGATCGCCCACTCGCTGGAGTCGGTGTTGCTGGTGGTGGCCGACGGTATGGGCGGACACTTGCAGGGCGAGGTGGCGGCCCAGATCGCCATCGATCTGATGAGCGAGTTGTTCTACCAGCAGGCCACTCCGTCGCTGAGCCATCCCAACCGCTTTCTGGTCAACGCCATCAGTTCGGCCCATCAGGCGATTCTCGATTACGCCACCGAGCATCACCTGCCGGAGGTGCCCAGCACCACGGTGGTGGCGGCGGTGATCCAGCAGGACATGCTGTACTGGTGCCACGTCGGCGACTCCCGGCTGTACCTGCTGGACAACAGCGGCCTGCGCTTGCGCTCACGCGATCATTCGCAGGTGCAGCGGCTGATCGACCAGGGGCTGTTGACCGAGGAGGGCGCGCGCACCCACCCCGACCGCAACAAGATCTACAACTGTCTGGGGGCCTCTTCCGACCCGGACATCGACATCGGCGAGCGCCAACTGCTGTTCCCGGGGGCCTCGGTGCTGCTCTGTTCCGACGGTCTGTGGTCGCAGATCCAGGACGCCGAGTTGACCAAGGTGTTTGTCGGCCGTGCGGTGAGCCAGGTGCTGCCGGCGCTGATGAACGTGGCCGAGCGGCGCGGCGGCCGGCACGGCGACAATCTGTCGGCGGTGGCGGTGACGCTGCTGGACGAGGCACTCGATGTCAGCCAGCGCAGCGATGTACTGGATACCCACCTGGCGCTGAGCCGGCGCCGCTCGTCGACGCCGGCACGGGTACAGGAAGAGGAGATGCATCGCGAAATCCTGGCCAGCCGGCCGGATAAACCCGTGTGAGAACCAGTTCCCGATCTTGCTGCGCATCCCTGATCGGGGCTCATGTGCTGCTCGAAATCCTCATGGACTCCAGTCCATTCCTGTTTCTGTGCTGCTCTTCACCCCGCTGAGGGCTGCTCGCGACAGATCGTGAACAGGTTCTGAGGGGGAGCGGGGTATAATCGCGTTTTTGATTTCGACGGACTGCGACCATGCGACCTTCTTCCCGCCCCAACGATGCCCTGCGCCGGGTGACTTTGACCCGCGGCTACACCAAGCATGCCGAAGGCTCGGTGCTGGTCGAGTTCGGCGATACCAAGGTGATCTGCACCGCCAGCGTCGACGAGAGCGTGCCGGGCTTCCTCAAGGGCAAGGGCCAGGGCTGGGTGACCGCGGAGTACGGCATGCTGCCGCGCTCCACCGGCAGCCGCATGCGGCGCGAGGCGGCCAGCGGCAAGCAGTCCGGGCGTACCCAGGAGATTCAGCGCCTGATCGGCCGCAGCCTGCGTGCGGTGGTCGACCTGGGCAAGCTGGGCGAGCGCCAGATCCAGATCGACTGCGACGTGATCCAGGCCGACGGCGGCACGCGTACCGCCAGCATCACCGGCGCCTTCGTCGCGCTGCACGACGCCATCAGCGGCCTGATCGCGCAGGGCAAGCTGCAGGAAAGCCCGATCCGCGATTTCGTGGCGGCGGTGTCGGTCGGCGTGTTCGAGGGGCGTCCGGTGCTGGACCTCGACTACCTCGAGGATTCCGCCTGCGAGACCGACATGAACGTGGTGATGACCGGCAGCGGTCATTTTGTCGAGGTGCAGGGCACCGCCGAGGGGGTGCCGTTCAGCCGCGCCGAACTGGACGCCATGCTGCGCCTGGCCGAGCAGGGCGTGGGCGAGCTGATCGCGATACAGAAGGCGGCCCTGGCCGGCTAGAGCCGAGACAGCGATGGACAGCAAAAACCGCCCGCGAGGCGGTTTTTGCTATTTGGGCTTAGCGAGGAAGCGGCGCAGGGCCGGCTGGAAGCTGGGGGCCGACAGCGCCATGTTGTCGGCACGGTAGCGCCAGCGCGCGTCCGGCGCCGAGCTCTGGATGGCGACAAGCCGTGGCTGGCCGGCAACCTCGAGCAGTAGCGGCGAGCCGCTGTCACCGGGCAACGTATCGCAACGGTGGGCGAGGCGGCCGTCGGCCTCGAGCCGGGTGGCGCGGCAGTGGCGGTGCAGCATCAGCTGGTCGGGGGCATCTTCCGGGTAACCGGCCTGGCTGACGCGCCAGCTGGCCTGGGTCAGCGCCTGGCGCAGGGCGGCGCGGTCACCGTCGAACGGCGTGACGGTGTGTTCTGCCGCGAGCAGGGGCGCGGCGAGCCGGACGAAGGCGAAGTCGTAGCGTGCCACGGCGGGCGGGACGATCAGGTCGCCTCCTTGGCGGATCAGCCCGCGCAACAGGCGCCGGTCGAGCCAGACGCGGCGGGCGGCGGTGTGGCGGGCGCTGTTCCGGCCGTCCAGCGCCAGGGTGAAGCGTCGCGCCGGATCGAGCCGGCCGTGGGGACCGACGAAGCAGTGCCCGGCGGTGAGCGCCACGTCGGGGGCGACCAGCGTGGCGGTGCACAGGTTGCCCGAGGCGGTTTCGATCTGGCCGATGGCTTGCCAGGGGCCGTGGTCCGGGTGCACGCGTACCCGGTCGTCGTGGCCGAAGAACAGGGTGCGCCGTTCCGCGCTCAGGGGGCCGGCGCCGGCGGCGGGAATCAGGCTGGCGAGCAGCAGGGCGGTCAGCAGTCGGGTAGACATGGCGATCCAATGCGAAACGGGGCGCCGTGGCGCCCCGTTGTGCTGGGTTGGAACAGGCCGCGGCCTGTTCCGGCTTAGTTAGCCGCAGCCGGCTTTTTCACCATCACTTTGTGATGCTTGTGGTGCTTGACGATCTTGTGATGCTTTTTCAGCGCCTGGGCTTTTTGTGCCGGGGCGGAAGCGGCCTTTTTCTCAACCATCGGCTTTTTCACGGCCTTCTTGGCGCGCGACTTGTGAATCTTCTTCACGGCCGGTTTGGCGGCCGGTTTCATCGCGGCCTTGGCGGCCGGAGCGGAGGCTTCGGCTTTCACCGCCGGCGAGGCCGGGGTGACCGGGGTGGCGGCGAAGCTGCCGATCGAGGTCAGGCCGAAGGCGGCGGAGAGGGCGAGCAGGGTCAGCTTTTTCATGGTGATACTCCTTGTGGAACCGTGAGGGTTCGAGTCTGTCGTGGTCTCGGTTGGCTGTGGGGGCCTTCCATGAGTTGTATCCTAGGCGCGCCCGTTTCCGGCGTCTGTGAGTGGAATGTTTCCCTGTGTAACGCTATGTACGCCCGCCGTGCCGGGCCAGCGCAGCACGAAGCGGGCGCCGCCCAGCGGGCTGTCTTCGATGCCGAGCGTGCCTTGATGCGCGCGCGCGATGCCCTGCACGATGGAGAGACCGAGGCCGTGCCCGCCGCTGTCGCGGCCGCGGCTCTGGTCGAGGCGCACGAACGGCTCCAGCACGCGCTCGCGCTCCTCCGCCGGGATGCCGGGGCCGTCGTCGTCGACGTGCAGGCAGTAGCCGTTGCCGTCCTGTTCCAGCAGCACGCGCACCGTGTGCTGGGCGTAGCGGCGCGCGTTGCTGAGCAGGTTGTCGAGGGCGCGCGACAGCAGGTAGCGGTCACCCTCCAGCTCGATCTCGCCGCGGCTGTCGTCGCGCCAGTCGATGCCGCTGGCCAAGGGCGCCTGTTCGGCCAACCTTTCGGCCACCCATTCCCGGGCGTCGAAGCGACTCAGCGTCAGCGGTACTTGCGGACGGTCGAGACGCGCGTGCAGCAGTAGTTCCTGCAGCAGCGAGTCGATGGCGGCAAGGTCGCGTTCGATGGCCTGGCGCGGCGGGCTGTCCGGGTCGCCCTCCAACAGCGCCAGGCGGTAGCGCAGCCGCGCCAGCGGCGTGCGCAGCTCGTGCGCCACGGCGTCGATCAGCGCCTTGCGCCCGGCCAGCAGCGCGCCGATGCTGTCGGCCATGCGGTTGAACGCCTCGCCCACGCGGCGTACCCCGGAGCCCGGCGGCAACTGCACCCGCGCGCTGAGGTCGCCTTCGGCCAGGCGCACGGCGGTCTGCTCCAGCTGCATCAGCTGGTTCCAGTGCGGGCGCAGCCACAGCAGCACCGGGATGCCGAGCGACAGGCCGACCAGCAGCAGCAGCACGTAATCCACCCACTTGAGCTGGTGCAGGAAGAACAGGTAGCGCAGCGGGCCCGCCACCAGCAGGAAGTTGCTGTTGGGGATGCGCTGCAGGAACAGGAAGTTGTCTTCCAGCATCACGATCTCGCCGCGTGCCAGCGCGGCGCGGGCGTCGTCGTCCAGGGTGTAGGCGGCGTCGCCCTCGATGCGCAGCGGGAAGGTCAGGCCGTGGTCGAACTCTTCCAGCGTTTCGCTCCACAGCTCCGGCGGCACGCCCTTGAGTTCGCTCTGGATCATCGACAGCGAGGCGCCCAAGAGGTCGGACAGGTAGCGCTCGCCGACCTTGTCCACCGCCTGCTTGTAGACCACGCCCACCAGCAGCACGCCGCCGAGAAAGCACGCCATCAGCATCAGATAGAACTGCACGAACAGGCGGCGCATGGTTCAGTTCCAGCCGGCCGGGGCGAACAGATAGCCCTTGTTGCGCACGGTCTTGATGCGGAAGGGTTCGGCGGGGTTGTCGCCGAGCTTCTTGCGCAGCCGCGAGATGGCGACGTCGATGCTGCGGTCCAGCCCGTCGTATTCCATGCCGCGCATCTCCTTGAACAGCACTTCGCGGTCCAGGATTTCGCCGGCGTGGCTGGCCAGCAGCCACAGTAGGTCGAAGTCGGCGGTGGAGAGGGGGACGTGCTCGCTGGCCAGCGTCACTTCGCGGCTGATCGGGTCGATGCTGAGCTGGCCGAACTGCTTGCGTGTCATGGCGGCCGGCGTTTCGGCGGCGGCGGCCGGGCGGTGCTGGCGCAACTGGGCGCGCAGGCGTGCCGCCAGCACCGCCGGCGGCGTGGTTTTCAGGATGTAGTCGTTGGCGCCCAGCTCCAGGCCGAGGATTTGCTGCATGTCGCTGTCGAGCGAGGTCAGCATCACGATCGGGCCGGGGAAGGTGGGGCGCAGTTCGCGGCACAGCGTCAGGCCGTCCTTGCCGGGTAGCATGATGTCGAGCAAGACCAGGTCGGGTTGGGCGGCGGCGATGGCGGCGAGCGCGGTGTCGCCGCGCGGCTCGATCTGCACTTCCATGTCGTGGCGCGACAGGAAGTCGCGGATCAGCTCGGCCAGTTCGGCATCGTCTTCGACAAAAACCAGGCGGTAGTTCATGGGCATTCAGCGAGGGGATGGGGATGGCTGGCAGTATCGTCCTTGTTCCGGCGCTTCTCAAGCCGGCGCCGGGGGGCCGGTGGCGGCGTGGCGCTGTGGATGGCGCCTTCTCCGGCTTCGGCCAACCTTAGCAGCGGGCGGACGTAAAAAAGCGGGCCACCGGACAGTGGCCCGCAACACCGTGGCGGGTGGTTCGGAGCGCGCTGCTTCAGGGGTACAGCTTCAGCAGCGTCGACTTCAGTTCGGTGTACTTCTCCAGCGCGTGCAGCGACTTGTCGCGGCCGTTGCCGGACTGCTTGTAGCCGCCGAACGGCAGGTTCTGGTCGCCGCCCTCGTCGTAGCAGTTGATCCACACCGTGCCGGCGCGCAAGGCGCGGGCGAGGCGGTGAGCGCGGCTGACGTCGCGTGTCCACACCGCGGCGGCGAGGCCGTAGTCGCTGTCGTTGGCGATGGCGATCGCCTCGTCCGCCGTGTCGAACGGGATCACGGCGCACACCGGGCCGAAGATCTCCTCGCGCGCGATGCGGGCGTCGGGCGTGGTCTCGAACGCGGTCGGCGCGATGTAGTAGCCGGTGTCGGTGTGCACCGCGTGGCCGCCGAAGGCGAGTTTGGCTTCCTGCTTGCCGATGGCGATGTAGTCGAGCACGCGGCGGTACTGCAGCTCGTCGACGATCGCGCCCATGCCGCTGGCGGGATTGAGCGGGTCGCCCGGGCGATAGCCCTCGGCGGCCTTCTTCAGTTCCGCCATGAACTCGGCGTAGACGCCGCGCTGCACCAGCACGCGCGAACCGGCCGAGCACATCTCGCCCTGGTTGAAGAAGATGCCGCCGGCGGCGGCGCGCGCCGCCTGCGCCACGTCCGGACAGTCGTCGAGCACGATGTTCGGCGATTTTCCGCCCAGCTCCAGCCACACCCGCTTCAGGTTCGATTCCGCCGCGCACGCCATGATGCGCTTGCCGACCGCGGTGGAGCCGGTGAAGGCGAGGCAGTCGACGTCCCTGTGCAGCGCCAGCAGGTGGCCGGTCTCGCCGGCGCCGGGCAGCACGTTGAACACGCCGTCGGGGATGCCGGCCTGTTGCGCCAGCGCAGCGATGCGGATCGCGGTGAGCGGGGACTTTTCCGATGGCTTGAGCAGCAGCGAGTTGCCGGCGGCGAGCGCCGGCGCGAACTTCCAGCTCGCCATCAACAGCGGGAAATTCCACGGCACCACCGCCGCCACCACGCCGATCGGCTCGCGCGTGACGGTGCCGTGCAGGTTCGGCGCCAAGGGCGGCACCTCGCCGCCGACCTTGTCGATCGCTTCGGCGAACCACTGCACGCAGTAGGCGGTGCCGGCGACGTCGACGCCCAGCGCATCGGCGATCGGCTTGCCGGTGTCCAGGGTCTCCAGCAGCGCCAGCTCGTCGGCGTGCTCGCGGATCAGTGCGGCGAACGTCAACAGCACGGTCTTGCGTTGCAACGGCGCGAGGCCCGACCAGCGGCCGTCCTCGAAGGCGGCACGCGCCGCGGCCACGGCCTTGTTCACGTCGGCTTCGCCGCACTCGGCGATGTCGGTCAACGTTTGCCTGTTGGCCGGGTTGACGGTGGCGAAGGTCTTGCCGTCGGCGGCGGCGACGTACGCGCCGTCGATGAAGGCGCGGCCCTCGAAGACCTGGCGCGCGGCCAGCGCTTGCCATTGCTCGTGGGTGAGGCGGGGCATAACACGTTCTCCTAAGTAGCGCGCCAGCCGCCGCCCCGGATCAGAAGTTGGCCGGCGTGTTGGCGCTGATGATTTCGGCCTCGTCCTGGCCGATGTTGCGGAAGCGGTGCGGCAGCGTGCTCGGGAAGTAGTAACCGTCGCCGGCGTGCAGCACGTTGACCTGGCCGTCGATGGTCAATTCGACGGTGCCGCGCACCACGATTCCACATTCCTCGCCTTCGCTGTGCGTGATCGCCTCCGGGCCGGTGTCGGCGCCCGGCGCGTACAGCTCGCGCAGCATGCGCATCTGGCGGTCCTGCACGGTGGCGCCGACCAGCAACAGGCGCAGACCGTTGTTGCCGAGGTCGGGCTGTTCGCCCGGCCGGAACACGTAGCGGTTTTCACGCGGCGGCTCGTCGAAGGTGAAGAAATCCGCCAGCGACATCGGGATGCCCTCGAGCAGCTTTACCAGCGAGCTGACCGACGGGCTGACCCGGTTCTGTTCGATCAGGGAGATCGTGGCGTTGGTGACGCCAGCCCGTTTTGCCAGCTCCCGTTGCGACAGCTTGTAGCGTTCGCGCACCAGCTTGAGTCGTGGTCCGATGTCCATGTTGTTTCCGAATGTTGATAATAATTGACGGCTTGTGTCAAATTATTTTTGACGACGCCGCCGAGGCGTAATGGGCCGGCAAAGTATATCACAACCCGCTTATCGCTTGTTGTGGTGCACAAATTTGACGCTATGCAGCACTGAAACGGGGCGTGAAAGGTGTGGAAACGATGGTGGTTAGGGAGGTGTGTAAAAATTTAATTGACGGTGCTTGTCAATTATATTTAACGAGCTTAGACTGAATTTAGCCCGATACGGCGTTCCGCCTGTCGGAACATGCCGCACCCACCCAAGGAGCACCCGATGCAGAACCGTTCGATCCGCCGCTTCGCCCCGCTCGCCGCTGCGTGGTGTCTGGCGCATGGTGCGAGTGGCGCGCGGCTGGCGCCGGGCGTTCTGGCGGAGTACCTGATTCACGCTCGCCGCGTGTTTGCGGCGGCGTCCTTCGATCTCCTCTGTGCGGTGCCCTTTAGGGGCGCCGCTTTTTTTATTCCCGCAACGCTGCAAAGGAGGCGCGCCGCCGTGTGACGGCGAGCGTGCGATCGCGATGAAACACCCTGTCATCGGAATTCCCTGCTGTCGCTGGTGGCTCAAGGAGTCCCAGTTCTTCCACCTGGTCGGCGAGAAGTACGTGCGCGCCGCGGTCGGTGCCGGTGGTCTGCCGCTGCTGCTGCCGGCATTGGGCGAGGCGACGCCGCTCGAACAAATGCTCGAGCTGGTCGACGGCCTGTTGTTCACCGGCAGCCCGTCCAACATCGAGCCGCACCACTACGGCGCGGCCAGCGTCGACGGCGACTTCAACGACCCCGAGCGCGACGCCACCACGCTGCCCTTGATCCGCGCCGCGATCGACGCCGGGGTGCCGGTGTTAGGCATCTGCCGCGGCTTCCAGGAAATCAACGTCGCACTCGGCGGCACCCTGCACCGCAAGGTGCACGAGGAGCCGGGCATGAGCGACCACCGCGACCCGGGCGGCACGCTCGACGAGATGTATGCGCTGGCGCACCCGGTGCGCTTCGTCGACGACGGCGTGCTGCAGGTCCTCACCGGCCGCACGGAAGCCCAGGTCAATTCGCTGCACGGGCAGGGCATCGCCCGCCTGGCGCCGGCGCTTCAAGCCGAGGCGCATGCCCCGGACGGGCTGGTCGAGGCGTTCAGCGTCAAGGGCGCGCGCGGTTTCGCGCTCGCCGTGCAGTGGCACCCGGAATGGCAGTACCAGGACAACCCCCTGTCGCTGGCCATTCTCGAAGCGTTTGGCAAGGCTTGTGCCGCTCGTCGGGATCGACGCGGCTGAGACTTGCCCCAACACCCAAAAACTGAATCGCTACAAAGGAGGCAACCATGAGCGTTCTGAGCGAATGGCTGCGAGAACACCGAATTACCGAAGTCGAATGCGTGATCCCTGATTTCACCGGCATCGCGCGCGGCAAGATCGTGCCGAAAGAGAAATTCAGCGAAGAAGAGGGCATGCGCCTGCCCGAGATAGTACTGGTGCAGACCGTGACCGGCGAGTACGCCGAGGGCATTTCCGCCGACACCGATCCGGACATGGTGCTGGTGCCGGACCCCAACACCATCCGCCTGGTGCCGTGGGCCAAGGACCCGGTGGCGCAGGTGATCCACGACTGTTTCCACTTCGACGGCTCGCCGGTCGAGCAGTCGCCGCGCCACATCCTGCGCCGCGTGCTCAAGCTGTACGAGGACAGGGGCTGGGAGCCGGTGGTGGCGCCGGAGATGGAGTTCTACATCGTCGACGTCAACCGCGACCCGGACCTGCCGCTGCAGCCGCCGATCGGCCGCACCGGCCGCCCGGAGACCGGGCGCAAAGCGTACTCGATCGACGCCGTCAACGAGTACGACGACCTGTTCGAGGAGATCTACGACTTCTGCGACGCGCAGAACTTGGCGATCGACACCCTGATCCACGAGGTCGGCGCCTGCCAGATGGAGATCAACTTCCTGCACGGCAACCCGCTCGATCTGGCCGACCAGGTGTTCCTGTTCAAGCGCACCGTGCGCGAGGCGGCGATCCGCCACAACATGTACGCCACCTTCATGGCCAAGCCGATGGAGAGCGAGCCGGGCTCGGCGATGCACATCCACATGAGCGTGGTCGACAAGCACACTGGCAAGAACGTGTTCTCCAACGCTGACGGCAGCCCGAGCGAGGCGTTCTTCCACAGCATCGGCGGCATGCAGAAGTACTTCCCGCAGGCGATCGCGCTGTTCGCGCCGTTCGTCAACAGCTACCGCCGCCTGGTGCGCCACACCGCCGCGCCGATCAACGT
The DNA here is from genome assembly GCF_058781125.1 of Pseudogulbenkiania sp. FW507-F1. Taxonomy (NCBI): domain Bacteria; kingdom Pseudomonadati; phylum Pseudomonadota; class Betaproteobacteria; order Neisseriales; family Chromobacteriaceae; genus Pseudogulbenkiania; species Pseudogulbenkiania sp. FW507-F1. The sequence continues at coordinate 77,549 of NZ_JBYSWM010000011.1, forward strand.
GCAGTGGGGCTACGACAACCGCACCTGCGGCATCCGCGTGCCGCACTCCGGCCCGGCCGGGCGCCGCATCGAGAACCGCCTGCCCGGCGTCGACTGCAACCCGTACATCGCGCTCGCCGCGACGCTGGCCTGCGCCTGGCTCGGCATCGTCGAGCGGCAGCAGCCGAGCGAGCCGCTGAGCGGCGACGCCTACGGCCTGCCGTTCGCCTTCCCGCGCGGCCTCGACGAGGCGATCACCCAGTTGCAGCACTGCAAGCCGATCACCGAGGTGCTGGGCGAGAACTTCGTCAAGGCGTTCTGCGCCGTGAAGGAAGCCGAATACATCGAATACGCGCGCGTGATCAGCCCGTGGGAGCGCAAGTTCCTGCTGCTGCACGTGTGAGAACGAGAAGGAGCGAATCATGAATCTGAATATGAACTTTGCCGAAGTACGCCAGGTCACGGAGCGCAAGGCCGGCCAGCGCAGCACGCGCGAGTGGCAGGCGCTGGACGCCGCGCACCATTTCCACCCGTTCTCCGACGCCGCCGCGCTCAACGCCCAGGGCAGCCGCGTCATCACCCACGCCGACGGCGTCTACCTGTGGGATTCGGACGGCAACAAGATCTTCGATGCCATGTCCGGCCTGTGGTGCGTCAACATCGGCTACGGCCGCGAGGAGTTGGCCGAAGCCGCCTACCGGCAGATGCGCGAGCTGCCGTTCTACAACACCTTCTTCAAGACTACCCACCCGCCGGTGGTGGAGCTGTCGGCGCTGCTGGCCGAGATCGCGCCGGACGGCTTCAACCACGTGTTCTATACCAACTCGGGCTCCGAGGGGAACGACACCGTGATCCGCATGGTGCGCCACTACTGGGCGAGCCTGGGCCAGCCGCAGAAGAAGACCATCATCTCGCGCGTCAACGGCTACCACGGCTCCACCATCGGCGGCGCCTCGCTCGGCGGCATGACGTACATGCACGAGCAGGGCGACCTGCCGATCCCCGGCATCGCCCACATCGAGCAGCCCTACTGGTACGCCAACGGCGGCGACCTGACGCCGGAGGAATACGGCCTCAAGGCGGCGCGCGAGCTGGAGAAGAAGATTCTGGAACTGGGCGTCGAGAACGTCGCCGCCTTCATCGGCGAGCCGGTGCAGGGCGCCGGCGGCATCATCATCCCGCCGGCCACCTACTGGCCCGAGATCCAGCGCATCTGCGACCAGTACGGCATCTTGCTGATCGCCGACGAGGTGATCTGCGGCTTCGGCCGCACCGGCCACTGGTTCGGCAGCCAGTACTACGGCATCCGCCCGCACCTGATGACCATCGCCAAGGGCCTGTCCTCGGGCTACCAGCCGATCGGCGGCGTGCTGGTGCACGACACGGTCGCCAAGGTCATCGCCGAGTCGGGCGACTTCAACCACGGCTTCACCTACTCGGGCCATCCGGTGGCCTGCGCCGTCGCCGCCGAGAACCTGAGGATCCTCAAGAACGAACGCATCATCGACAAGATGCGCGAGGACGTCATGCCGTACGCCCACCAGCTGTGGCACAACGCCTTCGACGACCACCCGCTGGTGGACGACGTGCGCACCCTGGGCTTCTTCTTCGCCGTGACCCTGGTCGAGGACAAGGCTCGCCGCCAGCGCTTCGCCAACGGCGGCGAGCTGGCGCTGCGCTGCCGCGACATCTGTTTCCAGAACAACCTGGTGATGCGCGCCACCGGCGACAGCATGATCTCGGCGCCGCCGCTCACCATGAGCCGTGCCGAGGCCAGGGAGTTCGTCGGCCTCGCCAAGAAGTGTCTCGACCAGCTCGCGCGCGAACTCGGTCGTCTGTAACCGCGGTCGGAGCGGGCCGCCCACACCATCGATAACAGACGGCCCCTCCGATTCGCCCGCATGTCTACACAGGAGAAAACCATGCGCCAACGCATGTTCAACGTCATCGCTGCCGGGGTGCTGGCAGCGGCCGCCGTACCGGCCTTCGCCAACGGCAAGGTGCTCAACATCTACAACTGGTCGGACTACATCGCGCCGGACACGGTGAAGAACTTCGAGAAGGAAACCGGCATCAAGGTGCGTTACGACGTCTACGACTCGAACGAGGTGCTGCAGGCCAAGATACTCACCGGCCGTTCCGGCTACGACATCGTGGTGCCGACCAACGCCTTCCTCGCCAAACAGATCAAGGCCGGCGTCTACCAGCCGCTCAACAAGGCCAAGCTCGCCAACTACAAGAACCTCGACCCGGACGTGCTGGCGCAGGCCACCAAGTTCGACCCCAACAACGCCTACGCCGTGCCGTACTTCTACGGCATCAACACCCTGGCGATCAACGCCGGCAAGGTCAAGGCCGCGCTGGGCTCGACCCCGCTGCCGGCCAACGAGTGGGACCTGCTGTTCAAGCCCGAGTACGTCTCCAAGCTCAAGTCCTGCGGCGTGTCGGTGCTCGACAGCCCGGCCGAGGTGCTGCCGATCGCCGCGCACTACCTGGGCAAGAACCCCAACAGCAACGCCGACGCCGACTGGCAGGCTTCGGCCAACCTGTTCAAGCAGATTCGCCCCTACATCACGCGCTTCTCCTCGTCGGGCTACATCAACGAGCTGGCCAACGGCTCGCTGTGCCTGGTGCTGGGCTACGGCGGCGACCTCAACATCGCCAAGCGCCGCGCCGAGGAGGCCAAGAACGGCCAGGTGCTGCGCGTGCTGGCGCCCAAGTCCGGCGTGATGCTGTGGATGGACAGCATGGCGATCCCGAAGGACGCCGAGAACGTCGACAACGCGCTCGCCTTCATCAATTACGTGATGCGCCCCGAGGTGGCCGCCGCCAACGCCAAGGCGGTGAGCTACGCCACCCCGAACAAGGCCGCCAAGGGGCAGATCGAGGCCAAGTTCCTGCACGACGCCTCGATCTATCCGACCGCGGAAATCCAGCAGAAGAGCTTCATCCAGCTGCCGCTCGAGGCCAAGACCCAGCGCCTGCAGACCCGTCTCTGGACCGAAGTGAAAACCCGCAAGTGAGCTGAAGGCGCGGCCGCCCGCTCACCCGTGCGCGGGCGGCCGACCCGGAGGGGAAGAATCGTGAACATGGCTGAATCGTCCTTGCACCAGGCCGCCAAGACGGCCGGTGCCAAGTCCTACCTGCAAATCGTCGACGTCGTGAAGAAATTCGGCGACAACACCGTCGTCGACCACATCAACCTGTCGATCGCGAAGAACGACATCTTCGCGCTGTTGGGCAGCTCCGGCTGTGGCAAGTCGACGCTGCTGCGCATGCTGGCCGGAATGGAAACGCCGACCTCGGGCAAGATCATTCTTGACGGCGAGGACATCACCGCCCTGGCGCCGTACGAGCGCCCGATCAACATGATGTTCCAGAGCTACGCGCTGTTCCCGCACATGACCGTGGCGCAGAACATCGCCTTCGGCCTGAAGCAGGACCGCCTGTCGCGCAGCGACATCGCCGAGCGCGTCGAGCGCATGCTGGAACTGGTGCAGATGAAGAAGTACGCCCACCGCAAGCCCTACCAGCTCTCCGGCGGCCAGCAGCAGCGCGTCGCCTTGGCGCGTTCGCTCGCCAAGCGCCCGAAACTGCTGCTGCTCGACGAGCCGCTGGGCGCGCTCGACAAGAAGCTCAGGCAGCAGACCCAGCTCGAGCTGGTGAACATGATCGAACAGGTCGGCGTGACCTGCATCATGGTGACGCACGACCAGGAAGAGGCCATGACCATGGCCGGGCGCATCGGCATCATGTCCGAAGGCCAGCTGCTGCAGGTCGCCACCCCGGGCGAAATCTACGAGCACCCCAACTGCCGCTTCACCGCGGAATTCATCGGCGAGACCAACCTGTTCGGCGGCCACGTGGTCGAGGACGAGCCGGACCACGTCTGCATCCACTCCACCGAGCTGCCGCGCCCGGTGCGCGTCGGCCACGGCATCACCGGCACCATGGGCATGCCGGTGTGGCTGTCGCTGCGTCCCGAGCGTGTCGGCGTGTCGCGGCGCCAGCCGGCGGCCGCCGGCAACTGGGCGGCCGGCACGGTGGGCGACATCGCCTACCTCGGCGGCTTCTCGATCTTCCACGTGCGCCTCGACTCCGGCAAGGTGGTCAAGGCCAGCGTGCCCGCCACGCACTGGCGGGAAGAGGCGGCTCCGACCTGGAACGAGCCGGTATTCGTCAGCTGGACTGACAACGACGCCGTGGTGCTGACGCAATGATGAGCCGACTCCTTTCGCTGCGGGATTCCCGCGCAGCGGCGGCGCGCCCTGCGCGCCGGTCCGCCTGGTGGCAGCGCGCCCTGCCGCGTGGTCAATCGCTGGTGACGGCGATTCCCTACGGCTGGCTGCTGTTGTTCTTCCTGGTGCCGTTCCTGTTCGTGCTGCAGATCAGCTTCTCCGACGTCGAGATCGCCTCGCCGCCGTACCGGGCGCTGCTCTCACGTGCCGAAGACGTGGTCAGCCTGGCGCTCAACTTCGGCAACTATCGGTACATCTTCGGTGATCCGCTGTACTTCGACGCCTACCTCAGCTCGCTCTACATGGCCGGGGTGACCACGCTGATCTGCCTGGTGGTGGGCTACCCCATCGCCTACACCATCGCGCGCGCGCCGGAGGCCAAGCGCAACACGCTCCTGATGCTGGTGATGCTGCCGTTCTGGACCTCGTTCCTGGTGCGCGTCTACGCCTGGATGGGGATTCTCGACAACGAGGGCCTGCTCAACCAGGCGCTGTTGGCGCTCGGGCTGATCGACGAGCCGCTGCAACTGATGCACACCCAGCTCTCGGTGCAGATCGTGATGGTGTACGCCTACCTGCCGTTCATGATCCTGCCGCTGTTTTCCAACCTGGTGAAGCTCGACGGGCGCCTCTTGGAGGCTTCGGCCGACCTCGGCTGCCGGCCGTGGCAGACCTTCCTGCGCGTGACCCTGCCGCTCTCCAAGAACGGGGTGATCGCCGGCTCGATGCTGGTGTTCATCCCGGCGGTCGGCGAGTTCGTGATCCCGGAACTGGTCGGCACGCCCGAGTCGCTGATGATCGGCAAGGTGCTGTGGATGGAGTTCTTCGACAACAACAACTGGCCGATGGCGGCGTCGGTGACCATCGTCATGGTGGCGCTGTTGATCGCGCCCATCATCTACCTGCACAAGCGCGAAGAGAAAGCGCTGGCGCGGGCGGCCCAACGCTAGGAGGCAGATCATGCAAGACCAAGACATCAGCGGCTTTGGCAAGCTCACGCTCGGCGCCGGGCTGGCCTTCCTGTACGTGCCGATCCTGATCCTCATCGTGTACTCGTTCAACGCCTCCAAACTGGTGACAGTGTGGGCCAGCTTCTCGACGCACTGGTACGGGGTGCTGTTCAACGACGACGCGGTGATCTCGGCGTTCGGCCTGAGCCTCAAGATCGCGCTGCTGTCGAGCGCGATGAGCGTGGTGCTGGGCACCATCGCCGGCCTGGTGCTGGCGCGCTTCGGTCCGTTCAAGGGCAAGAGCCTGTTCGCCGGCATGCTCACCGCGCCGATGGTGATGCCCGAGGTGATCACCGGCCTGTCGATGTTGCTGCTGTTCGTCGAACTGCAGCAGTGGTTCGGCTTCCCGGCCGAGCGCGGCATGCTGACGATCTGGGTCGGCCACGTCACCCTGTGCATGGCCTACGTCACGGTGGTGATCCGTTCGCGCCTGGTGGAGATGGACCGCTCGGTGGAAGAGGCGGCGATGGACCTGGGGGCGCGCCCGTTCAAGATCTTCTTCCAGATCACGCTGCCGATCATCGCGCCGGCGATCGCGTCGAGCTTCCTGCTGGCGTTCACGCTGTCGATCGACGACCTGGTGATCACCGCCTTCCTGTCGGGGCCGGGCTCGACCACGTTGCCGCAGCTGATCTTCTCGCGCGTGCGCCTGGGGCTAAATCCGGAGATCAACGCGCTGGCCACCATGACGGTGCTGGTGGTCACGCTGCTGGTGGTCGGCGCCAACCGGATGATGGTGAAGGCGGAACGGCGCCGCGCCCGTCTCGCCGCCGCGGCCTGACGTCGTCTGACTGCCCGCGGCACGCTCTCGTCGCCGCGGGCTTTTTTATCGTCTTTGATAAGGAGGAGTCATGTTCGGGTCTTTGCAGTTTGCCGGTCAGGAACACGTCGATTCCTGGTACGCCGCCAGCGCCGGCCCGCTCGCGCCCAGGCCGCGCCTGAGCGAGTCGCTTTCGGCCGACGTGTGCGTGCTCGGCGCCGGCTACACCGGGTTGTCGGCCGCGCTGGAGCTGGTCGAACGCGGCTACCGCGTGGTGGTGCTGGAGGGCGCGCGGGTGGGGTGGGGCGCCTCCGGGCGCAACGGCGGCCAGGTGCTGTCCGACCTCGCCTGCGGCATGAATCCGGTGCGCGACGCCCTCGGCCAGGAGGCAGCGCGCGAGATATGGAACATGACGCGCGAGGCGGTCACCCTGGTGGGCGAGCGCTGTGCGAAGTACGCCATCGACGCCGATCTGGTGTGGGGCTATTTCCACGCCGCGCTCAAGGCGCGCCAGCTGCGCGAGCAGGCGGCCTGGCAGGAAGACGCGGCGCGCCACTACGGCTATGACCGCTTCCAGCTGATCGGCAAGGAGCGCCTGCCGGAGATGGTGAATTCGACGCGCTACGTCGGCGGCCTCTTCGAGCCCGATGCCGGCCACCTGCACCCGCTCAAGTACGCGCAGGGCCTGGCGCGCGCCGCCGAGGCCGCCGGGGTGCGCATCTTCGAGCACAGTGCGGTCGGCGAGATCGTGCCGGGTGCGACGGTGCGGGTGAAGGCCTGCCGGCACGAGGTGCGTGCCGAATCGCTGGTGCTGGCCGGCAACACCTACCTCGGCAAGATGGTGCCCGAGCTCGACAGCAAGATCATGCCGGTCGGGACCTACATCATCGCCACCGAGCACTTGGGTGAAGCACGCGCCCGTGAGCTGATCCCGCGCAACCTCGCGGTGTGCGACGCCAACTTCGTGCTCGACTACTTCCGCTGCACGCGCGACACCCGCCTGCTGTTCGGCGGCCGGGTCAGTTACACCGGCATGACGCCGCTGGGACTCCGGGACGCAATGCGCCGCAGTATGCTGAAGGTGTTTCCGAGTCTCGCTGACGTCAAAGTCGAGTACGACTGGGGCGGCTTCGTCGACATCACCATGAACCGTGCGCCGCACTTTGGCCGGCTGCGCCCGAACATCTTTTTCGCCCAGGGCTTCTCCGGCCACGGCGTGGCGCTCACCGGGCTGGCGGGACGGCTGATGGCCGAGGCGATTCACGGTGATCCCGAGCGCTTCGACCTGTTCGCACGCCTGTCGCATCGCCGCTTCCCGGGCGGCGCACTGCTGCGCACCCCGGCGCTGCTGATGGCTACCAGCTACTACCGCCTGCGCGACTGTCTGTAAGCAGTTTCCAAGCCACACTGGTCGAGCGTTCTGCGTCGGCCTTCGACGACAGGAGATCGGTTAGCGAGGCTAATGCCACGTGTCAGGACGCTTATCCGGACTTCCCGTGAGCCATATCGTCACTGATTCTGGTGACGCCGAGTGGTATGGTATCGTCGGGTTTGGTTAGCGTCGCTAACGGTTTTGCAGCAAGGACGCGGCGGCTACAAATCCCGCAAATTCAAGCGCTTGGTTTAAAAATCCCCTGACTGATTATGAGCTTGTATTGCGAGTGTCGAGAGCTACTATTCCATTGGCGACGACAAAATCATATTTGATGCCAATGTGCGTATGGCTCTACCGGCCCATTAAGAGGCGCTCGCCAGATGTGATCATCAATCATGAGGAGTTGCATCATGCAAGAAAAATCAAACGCGGAAACTGAAATCCACATCCTGTCGAAACAGGGTGACAAGCCAATTACCATGACAGGCGATCTGACTTCGCTTCATGACAACCCGGGAAAAATCCATCAACTGCTGGATCTCCTCGAACTGCCGAAAGGTACCGAGGTAAGAGTCATCACCAGGGCGGCTTCGGTCATTGTGCGCTGATGCAGTGGCCCCTGCACAAGGGCGCTTGTGCAGGGGCCACTCTCCCAGGTAGGAATGCTTCTTCCATGTACAACGGTGTATCCGGCAGTCTCATCGGCGGACAACTGAAAAAAGATGTTTCGGTGGTCTTTTCTGAGGACAAGGCGACAATCTCCTACGCTTTGTGGGAAGTGGCGCTGCCCATGGCTTGGGTGAAGTCACACCCGGTGATCGATGATCTGCTCCACCGGAAAATCGCCCGCGCCGAGGCGCTTGCCCACCCGGTGGCCGAACCTCTCGTGTCCTTGCTCAATGCCCAGGGCTGTTTTACTTCACCGCCCAAGCCACGCTATTCGCTAAGGGAAGTGAAAGCCCTGTTCGATCCGCTTCGTTCCGAATGGTACGCCGCCTATTACGCGCATCCGGCCTGGCAACGTCTGCGCCATGGCCAAGCCAGTCGCAACGGCTTGCTCGCCTGGCTGATCCACAACTACCACATCTCGCGTGCGGCCGGCATTGTTGCGGCACGCATGGCCTCGCTCGGCAAGCATCCGGGCTGGTCCACATTCTTCCGGCAGGACGCGTTGGAGGAGTATTGGCATTGCGATGCCTATTACTCGCTCGATACCCCCTTGCTACATGATGTGGGGCCGGGGGAGATCAAAGCGTATCTGCCGCTGCCGTCATCATTGGCCTTTGAAGAACACACGCTGCAAGTCGCCGAATCCGATCCCTTGGGTCATGTGCTGATTGCCTATTTTCAGGAGTCTAGCATCGCCTTCGAGAGCGATAGCGACGATTTTTATCAGACGGTGGAACAGCAGTACCAGGTACAAGGCTTATTCACCCCGTGGAAGCAGCACATCCAAATCGATGTGGAGCAAGAGCATGCCGATGGACTTGGCCAATTATTGGTGTCCGATGCCGAAGTGGACGCCGCGCAACTGGAGCGGGCATTGAGCCATGCCTGGTTGGCCTTCTACTTCTTGCGCAGCGGCCTTGATGACATCCTGCAGCAGGATGACTCTGGGCGGTTACAACTGAGACAGCCACCTGTGCCGGATGCCGACCAAGATACCATGCTCGGATGCCTAGGTAGGCAGGTTCAGGCGATGGACATCTCTCCTCGGCTATCCGCCACGGACATGGCCCATCTCCACCATGGGCTTCATGCAAGTGCCTTTCGCGCGCTTGGCTTTGCGCGTGGCCACGACCAGCTCATCGCCTGCGGGCGATATGCGCAGAAACTCTCGCGCCGTTTGCCCGCAATGGATAAAACGCCTGCACCCGGGCCATGGTGTGTAGCCCTTGTCAATCATATGCAGGAGGCGGCGCATTGCCCGTCTACCTGGCTGATGCTGGCGAGCCTGCTGGCCGAACGCGTTCAGGATTTCAAGCTGGGGGGGGAGTGGGGCGCCGCGCTGGAACGTGAGCTTGGCCGTACACCTGCGGTCCGCCGAGCGCCGGCCGCCCTGCTGCAACTGGATGAACTGATAGCTCGCTGCGCCGCGAACCACGATCGGGTACCGGCCAGTTTGCTCAATGTCTGAGCCTGCACACCATGAACCACTTTTCATTACGAGGCGACTACCGCGTGCAGAGCCGGCGCGATTACGCCCCCTCGGCGCTGGAGGGCGAATGGTATTGCGACCATGGCCTTGTCAGTAACGAACAAATCAATGGTGCCTTACGCCGCCATCCGCGATGGGCCGGCCATACCCAGGTTTCCCTGCTGCCCGTGCTGGTCAGCCGGCGCAGTGGAAAGTTTGCCAGCGAGCCTGACATCCTCTACAAGCGCGATCTGTTCATTCCCGAGCCAGGCGCCGACGGCATGCCGGCGGATATCGTCGACGTGCTCAAATCCCAGCAAAATTGGCTGAGCAGGGCCCGCTACATCAAAGCGTTGTTTCCCGACGATTTTCCTCGCATCTTCCGGTATCTGTGCCATCTTGAGCTGATCATCGCCAATGAATACATGCTGCATGAGGCTGGACATTTTCTCTCCTACGACGTGTTCACCAAACAACGTGACGGTTATTTTTCCATCGCCGGTAAAACGGCCTGGCCACTGGTTTATCTGGAAGAACTGCGCGCCGATCTCAATGCCTTCGGCTTTGCCGTCCAACTGCTGCCGCAGGAGCAGGCGGCTCAAATCTTTCTCTACAATCTGATGCTGCGCTTTGGCGTGCACCGCGAAGGCCTGTTGAGTGCGCGACAAGCGCCATACGGACTCGTGCCTTATCTGTTGTTCTACTTGCTGTATCAACTGGACTTTATCGCTGTGCGGGAGTTGCGGGGGCGATATTGCTTTACCCTCGGCAGCCTCGATAGCCAAAACCTGATCGAGGTCATGCAGGCCTGCGCACTCCATGCTGAGCAGCAATTGAACACCCCGGAAATGGCGGTGAGGTCACCATTGGATCGCGCCATCGCCGCCGCCCGTTATGTGCGGCTGCGCCTGGATCACCATACCTTGGCCCAGCGTTTCGCCTCAGTGATGAATCAGCAAGCGGCCAGCAAGGAGCAATCATGAGTAAATCCGACCCGAACCCTTATTCCCTCCCCCCTGATTTACCGGTTCCACAAGACGATGGCGCATGTGCGCATCTGCCCGACAGGGTAGTGCCGGATATCATGCTGACGGCAACGGAGGGCGAGCAGTGGAATCTGGCGCACATTGCTCAAGCGCGGGCTGTCGTCTATGTCTATCCGGCAACCGGGGTGCCGGGCAAAGATCCCATCCCTGATTGGGACGCTATTCCGGGTGCACCAGGCTGCACCTTGCAGTCGCTCGGCTTTCGAGACCACTACCCTGAATTTCAGGAACTGGGTTACCCGCTCTTTGGCATCAGCGGCCAATGCTCGGAGGAGCAGGCCGAATTCAAACACCGTACCCTTTTGCCGCTGGTATTACTGAGCGATCCACAGTTTCAGTTGCGTGATCGGCTCGGTTTGCCCACTTTTCAGGCTCACGGCAAAGAGTTCTATAAACGCCTGGTACTGGTGCTGCGAGCCGGTAAAATCCACCGGGTGTTTTACCCGGTGTTCCCTCCTGACCAATGCGCAGCCATGGTGCTGGCGCGGCTAAAAGAAACGGGCTGACCATCCCGAGCGCAATGGCGATGCAGTGCCGATTCCGGAGCCCTATTGTACTTTTCGTGGGTATCCTGTTCGTTACTGGTCGAATTCCCATTGCGTGTCCGAAGCGCGCACCCGCTTTTCCTCTGCGAAGCGGCTGGACTTGCCAAGATGATCTTTCCGCCATGCTTGACCATGCCTTAGGTGGGATGGAATAATCTTCCGTTTTTTCAATTGCTTAGCAGTATTTGCCGCGAGTAGGGCATGGGGCACTTCAGGGCGGTGCGCTGACACCCCGAAGCGGCCGTCGCCGTCGTGCCAACGCGTCGAAACCGGGCAACAATCGGCCTACATGAACAGTAAAGAACTCCTCGGCAGCGGTATCGAAAACCGCGCCCAGCAAGGAAATCCGGTCAAATTGCCACCCCGGCGCCTGAGCGTGGCACCGATGCTGGACTGGACCGACCGCCACTACCGCTTCTTCGCCCGCCAGATCACCCGGCACACCTGGCTCTACACCGAGATGGTCACCACCGGGGCGCTGCTGTACGGCGATGTCGCCCGCCATTTGCGCTATCACGAGTGCGAGCACCCGGTAGCGCTGCAACTGGGCGGCTCGGAGCCGGACGAGCTGGCACGCTGCGCCAGGTTGGCCGAAGAATGGGGCTACGACGAAGTCAACCTCAACGTCGGCTGTCCCTCGGAACGGGTGCAGAAGGGCGCGTTCGGCGCTTGCCTGATGGCCGAGCCGCAACTGGTGGCCGACTGCGTCAAGGCGATGCGCGATGCGGTTGGCATCGACGTCACAGTCAAGCACCGTATCGGCATCGACGCGGTGGAAGACTACGGCTACGTGCGCGACTTCGTCGGCCACATCGTCGAGGCCGGTTGCGCCACCTTCATCGTGCATGCCCGCAATGCCATCCTCAAGGGCCTGTCGCCCAAGGAAAACCGCGAAATCCCGCCGCTGAAATACGACTACGTCTACCGTCTCAAGCGTGATTTTCCCGACGTTGAAATCCTGCTCAACGGCGGGGTGAAGAGCAACGACGAGATCGCCCGCCATCTGCAGCATGTGGATGGCGTGATGGTGGGACGCGAGGCCTACCACAACCCGTGGCTGATGGCGGACTGGGACGCGCGTTTCTACGATGACGCCCACACCGAGGCCACCCGCGACGCCGTGGTCGAGGCGATGCTGCCGTATATCGAGCAGCGTCTGGCCGAGCCCGGCACCCAGCTGCGCCACGTCGCGCGCCATATCCTGGGGCTCTACCAGGGCCTGCCGGGTGCCCGAGCCTGGCGCCGCATGCTGTCCGACGCCGCCTTGCTCAAGGGGGCCGATGCCGGCCTGCTGCTGGCGGCGCGCGACGCGACCCGCCGCGACTGAAGCATGGCGAGCGGCAAGCGGCCGGCGGGACTCCCGCGTCCCTCCGTCCGTTATTTTTGCATCAGGGCTATGTCGCTTCTATCTTGTTTTTCTTGGTGTAAATAACCATTTATTAACAAATACGCAGCAATAATTTCTAATTATTAGGAATTTTTCTGCTGAATTGACTGTTCCTGATTTTTCGCTTCCGATGCGCGCGTATCTATGGCTAAATCGCAGCCGGTAGCAGGTTTCACTCCAGGAGAACGCATGTTCGACCGTATCGTGCTGGCGAGCAACAACGCCGGCAAATTGAAAGAATTTTCCGCCTTGTTCGCCGAACTCGGCGTTGCCGTGCATCCGCAAGGCGAGTTCGACGTGCCGGAGTGCCCGGAACCGCACCACACCTTCCTGGAGAACGCACTGGAGAAGGCGCGCCACGCCAGCCGCATCACTGGCCTGCCGGCACTGGCCGATGATTCTGGCATTTGCGTCGAGGCGCTGGCCGGCGCCCCCGGCGTGCAGTCGGCACGTTTTGCCGGCGAACCGAAATCGGACGCGCGCAACAACGCGCTGCTGCTGGAAAAGCTGGCCGGCGAGGCCAACCGCCGCGCCTGGTATTACTGCGTGCTGGTGCTGGTGCGCCACGCCGACGACCCGCAGCCCATCGTCGCCGACGGCGTCTGGTACGGCGAGGTGATCAACAGCGCGCGTGGCGAGGGCGGTTTCGGCTACGATCCGTACTTCCTGCTGCCCAGCTACGGCCGCACCGCCGCCGAGCTCGACGCCGCCGAGAAAAACCGCGTCAGCCACCGCGGCCAGGCGGTGCAGGCGCTGATGGCCAAGCTCAAGGCGCTGGCATGAGCCAGGCGAATGACAAAATGGTAAGCCACAACGCACTGGAAGCGAGATCGCGAAACCGAGCGAGCCGCGACGAGGCAGTACGAGAAGTAGGGCGAGGAGCCGCGCAGTGACGGTGACAAAGATATCGCTTTCAGGGCTAAGCGGATTTCGCGAACTGCCGCCGCTGTCGCTGTACATCCACTTCCCCTGGTGTGTGCGGAAGTGCCCGTACTGCGACTTCAACTCGCACGAGGCCAAGAACGGCTTCGACGAGGACGCCTACGTCGCGGCGCTGCTCGCCGATCTCGAAAGCGCCTTGCCGGCGGTGTGGGGGCGGCCGGTGCACACCATCTTCATGGGCGGCGGCACCCCGAGCCTCTTCTCGGCCCGGGCGATGGACACGCTGCTGGCCGGCATCCGCGCCCGCGTGCGGCTCTATCCGGATGCCGAGATCACCATGGAAGCCAATCCCGGCACCTTCGAATCGGACAAGTTCAAGGGCTTCCGCGAGGCCGGCATCAACCGCTTGTCGATCGGCATCCAGAGCTTCGATCCGGCGCACCTCAAGGCGCTCGGACGCATCCACGACGGCGACGAGGCCCGTCGCGCGGTGGATATCGCGCTGACGCACTTCGACAACGTCAACCTCGACCTGATGTACGCGCTGCCCGGCCAGACCTTGGAGCAGGCTCTGACGGATATGGGCACTGCCTTGTCGTTTGGCGTCACGCATGTTTCCGCGTATCACCTCACCATCGAACCCAACACGCTGTTCGCGCGCTACCTGCCGCCCAAGCTGCCGGACGACGAACTGTCGGCCGACATGCAGGAGGCGCTGGAAGCGCGCCTGGCCGAGGCGGGCTTTCGCCATTACGAGACCTCGGCCTTCGCGCGGCTCGGCCGGGAGTGCCGCCACAACCTGAACTACTGGCAGTTTGGCGACTACCTCGGCATCGGCGCCGGGGCGCACGCCAAGATCAGCGCCCACGACGGTATCGTGCGCGAGATGCGCTACAAGCAGCCGGCGGCCTACCTCAAGGCGGTGGCCGAGGGCCGGCCGACGCAGAGCCGCGAGCGCATCGCCCGCGCCGACCTGCCGTTCGAATTCATGATGAACCTGCTGCGCCTGACCGACGGCTTCGAGCTGCGCCTGTTCGCCGAGCGCACCGGCCTGCCGCTGACGCACATACAGCGCGAACTGGCCGAGGCTGAGGCGCAGGGCCTGATCGAACGCGGTCTGAACGAACTCAAGCCGACGCTGAAAGGCCAGCGTTTCCTCAACGACCTGTTAACCCTGTTTCTGAAAGAAGGAGAATAAGCATGGCAAAAGAAATCATCCACACCGATAACGCCCCGGCCGCCATCGGCGCCTACTCGCAGGCCGTCAAGGCCGGCAACACCGTGTACCTGTCGGGGCAGATCCCGCTCGACCCGGCCACCATGACCGTGGTGGAAGGCGGTTTCGCCGCCGAGGCCCACCAGGTGTTCAAGAACCTCAAGGCCGTGTGCGAAGCCGCCGGCGGCTCGCTCGACCAGATCGTCAAGCTCAACGCCTACCTGACCGACCTGTCCAACTTCGCCGTGTTCAACGAAGTGATGGGCCAGTACATGAGCCAGCCGTTCCCGGCGCGTGCCGCCATCGGCGTGGCCAGCCTGCCCAAGGGCGTGCAGGTCGAAGCCGACGCGGTGCTGGTGCTGGAATAAGCGCCCGCCCGAATCGGCGTCAAAGCGGCCCAGGTGGCCGCTTTTTCTTTGCCTTCGGCCAACCTTGGCACGCAAAAAAGGCACCGCGCGGGTGCCTTCGGAGGGGGGGGCGCGACGCTCAGGCCTCGTTGCTGGCCAGCTCCGGTTCGCAGTCGGCGACGTCGCCGGCCGCCAGGCAGGCCGCCGCGGTGAACAGCACGTCGGTGGAGCTGTTGAGCGCGGTCTCGGCGGAGTCCTGCACCACGCCGATGATGAAGCCGACTGCCACCACTTGCATCGCCACGTCGTTGCTGATGCCGAACAGGCTGCACGCCATCGGAATCAGCAGCAGCGAGCCGCCGGCCACGCCGGAAGCGCCGCAGGCGGCGACGGTCGACACCACCGACAGCAGCAGCGCGGTGGGAAGGTCGACATGGATGCCCAGGGTGTGCACCGCCGCCAGGCTCAGCACCGAGATGGTGATCGCTGCGCCGGCCATGTTGATGGTGGCGCCCAGCGGAATCGATACCGAGTAGGTGTCTTCGTTCAGACCCAGCTTCTTGCACAGGTTCATGTTGACCGGGATGTTGGCCGCCGAGCTGCGCGTGAAGAACGCGGTCACGCCGCTTTCGCGCAGGCAGGTGAACACGAGCGGGAACGGGTTGCGACGCAGGGTCAGCGCCACGATCACCGGGTTCACCACCAGCGCGATGAACAGCATCGAACCCACCAGCACCAGCAGCAGCTGGCTGTAGCCCAACAGCGCGCCAAAACCGGTGGTGGCGATGGTGTCGGACACCAGGCCGAATACGCCGACCGGGGCGAAGCGGATGATGATCTGCACGATGCGCGACACCGCGTCGGCGACTTCGTTCAGCATCTGCTTGGTACTGTCGCTGGCATGGTTCAGCGTCATGCCCAGCGCCACCGCCCAGGCCAGGATGCCGATGTAGTTGGCGCTGGCGATGGCGTTGATCGGGTTGTCGACGATCTGGAACACCAGGTTGTTGATCACCTGGGCGATCCCGCCCGGCGGCGTGGTGCCGGTGGCCGCCGCCGCCAGGGTCAGCTGGGTCGGAAACAGGAAGCTGGCCATCACGCCGGTCAGCGCGGCCAGGAAGGTGCCGACCAGATACAGCGTCAGCACCGGGCGCATATTGGTCTGCACCCCCTGCTTCTTGCTGGCGATGGCGCTGGCTACCAGCACGAAGACCAGCAGCGGGGCGATGGCCTTCAGCGCCTTGACGAACAGGCTGCCGAGGAAGGTAACGGATTTGGCCGCTTCCGGCGCAGTCATGGCGAGTGCCATGCCGGCCAGCATGCCGAGCAGAATCTGCAGCACGATGCTGCCGCTCGTGATCCGGCTGAAGATGGAAGATTTCTGCTGCATAAGGTCCCTGTCGCAGATCGTGGGTTGGCAAGGGCGGACAGGATGCCGGCAGCGCTTTTGGAGCTGATGCATGACAGTCCGCTGATCGATGGCTTTCGGCTTTTCCGTAGTGAAAGGTGTGTGTTTTACGACGATAAAGCAATGGAAAACAAGCGCATCAGCGGATGATCATAACAAATTTCACTGATGAGAAAAAATGCAGCATCCGCTGCGCGCGGGTCCGCGCGGTAGCGTGTCATGACGCCGGCGCAGAACAGACTGTTTGGCGGCGTCATCTGTCGTGAGGCGAGGGGCTATGGCCTAATCAAGCATTTTCATTGCCTGCCGAGGAGTCGCGATGCGCCTGTTCCCCTTCCAGCTTGTCAACGTGTTTGCCGAAAGCCACTTCGGCGGCAACCCGCTGGCAGTCTTCACCGATGCCGAAGGGCTCGACGATGCGGCCATGCAGGCCATCGCGCGCCAGTTCAACCTGTCGGAAACGGTGTTTTTGTTCCCCTCCAGTAAGGCGGCGGCACGCCTGCGCATCTTCACCCCAAGTTACGAAATGCCGTTCGCCGGCCACCCCACGCTCGGCAGCGCCGCGGTGCTGTATCGGCTGGGGCGGGCCGGCGACGACTTCGTGCTGCAAACCGAGGCCGGGCCGATTCCGCTGACGCAGCGCGATGGCGTGTTCACGCTGCAGGCCAACGCCGCCACGGCACGCCCGTCCGGACTCGGCTTGGCGGATACCGCCGAGATGCTCGGGTTGGCCGAAGCCGACATCGTCGCCGCACCGGAATGGCTCGACACCGGCGCCGAGCAGCTGTTGGTGCGTATCGCCAGCTGTGAGGCGGTATTGGCGGCGCGCCCCGACCCCCAGTTGTTCATGCAGCGTGCCACGCTTCAGCCCGGGCGCAGCGTTGCCTACCTGTGGCACGAGAGCGACAACGTCGCCACGGTGCGGCTGTTCTTCGAGCAGCACGGCGCGGTGATCGAGGATCCGGGCACCGGTTCGGCCTGTGCCAACCTGGGCGGCTGGTGCGCGCTGAACGGGCGCCATCCTCTGGCCTGGCGCATCGAGCAGGGGCACGCCATCGACCGCCTCAACGTGCTGCAACTGTCGGTCGATGCGGCGGGACGCGTGAGGGTGGGCGGGCGTGTCATTTTTGTCGCGTCCGGGGTGTTCGAGCTACCCGATTCTTGACGCTGGCCCGGTGCACGGGCATCCTCGAGTCACGGCTCCAAACCAACGTTTAAATAGTGGGCTGACACGAGGAGAAAACACCATGAAAAACGCGACAAGAGCAACCCTGCTGGTCCTGGCCTGCGCGCTGCTGACACCGGCGGCCTGGGCGCAAAGCGCCGCCGGCACCTGGAAGACCATCGACGACGAAACCAAGCAGGCCAAGGCGTTGGTGCAGATCAGCGAGGGCGCCGACGGCCAGCTCTCGGGCCGGATCGTCAAGCTGTTCAACAAGCCGGACGCCGTGTGCGAGAAGTGCGACGGCGCCAACAAGGGCAAGCCGATCAACGGCCTGACCATCGTCTGGGGCCTGAAGAAGGACGGTGAAGTCTGGAACGGCGGCGAGATACTCGATCCCAAGTCGGGCAAGGTCTACAGCGCCAAGATGAAGCTGGTGGAGGGCGGCAACAAGCTGGAGGTGCGCGGTTTCCTCGGCGTGTCGCTGCTGGGGCGGACCCAGGTGTGGGAACGTCAATAAGGCTGCATGCCGACGCCCGACGAGGCGGATGACACCGCAGTGTCTTCCGCCTTTTTGTTTTTCGGTACAATCGGCCGGTGATGAGCACCTTTCCCGATATCGCCAGCCAGCCGCCCGCCGTGGCGCCCGCCACCGCCAAGCGGCTGGAGAAGCTGGGCATTCGCCGCCGTTTCGATCTCGTCCTGCATCTGCCGCTGCGCTACGAGGACGAGACGCACCTCTACCCGATCGCCCAGGCGCCGTATGGCCAGGCGGTGCTGGTGGAGGGCGAGGTGGTGGCGCACGAAGTGCAGTACCGCCCGCGCAAGCAGCTCCTGGTGCAGCTCGAGGACAAGAGCGGCACGCTGATGCTGCGCTTCATCCATTTCTATCCCAATCATCTCAAGCAGCTGGCGCAAGGCCAGCGTGTGCGCGCGCTGGGCGAGGTGCGGCGCGGTTTTCGCGGCGACGAAATGGTGCATCCGAAAATTCGCGAGGTGCTGGAGGGCGATCCGCTGGCCGACAGCCTCACGCCGGTCTACCCCACCGTCAACGGCCTGACCCAGCCGGTGCTGCGTCGCCTGATCCACGCCGAACTGAAGGCGCAGAGCCTGAGCGACACCCTGCCGGAGGCGGTACGCGAGCAACACCGGCTGCTGCCGTTCGTCGACTGCATCCGCCTGCTGCACGCGCCGACGCCGGAATACTCCGCCACCCAGCTTGCCGACCCGGCCTTGCCGGCCTGGCAGCGCCTCAAGTTCGATGAACTGCTGGCGCAGCAGCTGTCGATGCGGCTGGCGTACCGGGCGCGGCGGCGCAGCAAGGCGCCGGTGATTGCCGGCGACGGCCGGCTGCGCGCCGCGCTGTCCGCCAGCCTGCCGTTCGCGCTGACTGCGGCGCAGCAGAAGGTGTTGGGGGAAATCACCGCCGATCTGGCGCAGCCCCACCCCATGCACCGTCTGCTACAGGGCGACGTCGGCAGCGGCAAGACCGTGGTCGCGGCGTTGAGCGCCCTGGCGGCGATTGAGGCCGGCTTCCAGGTGGCGCTGATGGCGCCGACCGAGATCCTCGCCGAGCAGCACTACCTCAAGCTCGCCGCCTGGCTGGCGCCGCTTGGCATCGAGGTGGCCTGGCTCAGCGGCTCGCTGCGCAAGAGGCAGAAGGGCGCGGCGCTGGAGCAGGTCGCCAGCGGCCAGGCGCGGCTGGTGATCGGCACCCACGCGCTGTTCCAGGACGAGGTGGTGTTCGACAACCTGGGCCTCTCCATCGTCGACGAGCAGCACCGCTTCGGCGTCGGCCAGCGCCTGGCGCTGCAGGGCAAGGGCGGCGAGCCGCACCAGCTGATGATGTCGGCCACGCCGATCCCCCGTACCCTGGCGATGAGCTTCTACGCCGACCTCGACGTCTCGGTGATCGACGAATTGCCGCCGGGGCGCACCCCGATCGTCACCAAGCTGATCAACAGCGCGCGCCGCGACGAGGTAGTGGCCTACGTCGACCGCACCTGCAGCGGCGGCCAGCAGGCCTACTGGGTGTGCCCGCTGATCGAGGAATCGGAAACGCTGCAGCTGCAGACCGCGGTCGACACCCACGCCCAGTTGGCCGAAGACCTGCCGCAATGGGGCGTCGGCCTGGTGCACGGCCGCATGAAACCGGCAGAAAAGGCGGCGGTGATGGCGGCGTTTGCCGCCAACGAGCTGCAGGTGTTGGTGGCCACCACGGTGATCGAGGTCGGCGTCGACGTGCCCAACGCCAGCCTGATGGTGATCGAGCACGCCGAGCGCATGGGCTTGGCGCAACTGCACCAGTTGCGCGGCCGCGTCGGGCGCGGCGCCGCCAAGAGCGCCTGCGTGCTGATGTTCGATACCCCGCTGTCGGAACTGGCCAAGGCACGGCTCAAGGTGATCTACGAAAACACCGACGGCTTCGAGATCGCTCGCCAGGACCTCAACATCCGCGGGCCCGGCGAATTCCTCGGCGCGCGCCAGAGCGGCCTGCCGATGCTGCGCTTCGCCGACCTGGAGCAGGATATCGAACTGCTGGAAGCGGCCAAGGAACTGGCCCCCGAACTGCTCAAACGTTGGCCGAACGAAGCCGCGGCCCATCTCACGCGCTGGCTGGCCGGGCGCGAACACTTCCTCAAGGCATGAAAAAAGGGCCGCTTGCAGCGGCCCTGGTCTTGTCCTGCGGCAACGCTCAGACGAACAGATGCACGCCCAGGTAGTAGAAGCCGATCGACAGCCCGATGCACACCGGCAGCGTCAGAATCCACGCCATCAGGATGCTTTTCAGCGTCGACAGCTGCAGGCCGGAACGGCCCACCACCATGGTGCCCGCCACCGCGCTCGACAGCACGTGGGTGGTCGAGGCCGGGGCCCCCACCAGGCTGGCCAGACCGATCGCCACGCCGGTGACGATCTGTGCCGACATCCCCTGCGAATAGGTCATGTCCTTCTTGCCGATCTTCTCGCCCACGGTCAGTGCCACGCGCTTCCAGCCCACCATGGTACCGATGCCCATGGCCAGCGCCACCGCCGCGATCACCCACATCGGGGCGTACTCGGTGGTGACCGTCAGGTCGCGCTGGATGCCCTTGAGCTGTTTCTTCTCGACGTCGCCGATGCTGGCGATCTTGGCGATCTTCTTGGCGCTGTCGGCCAGGCAGATCAGCTGGGTGCGGATAGCCCAGCGCTGGCTTTCCGGCAACTGCTGGAAGCTTCGGGCCTCGCCGATCGCCGACAGCAGCGTGCCGGCGTACTGTTGCGTGGCCGCCGGGCTGCAGCTGAACGCCTGCTTCGGCTTGGCGGAGGCCGGGTATTGCGCCAGGATCGCCGCTTCGTTGCGCTGGTACAGCTCCTTGAGCTGCAGCGCGGCGATCTTGGTGTGTTCGATCTGGATCGGGTCGCTGTCCAGGTTCACCACGAACTGCGCCGGCACGATGCCGATCAGCACCAGCATCACCAGGCCGACGCCCTTCTGACCATCGTTCGAGCCGTGCGAGAAGCTCAGCCCCATCGACGACACGATCAGCATGAAGCGCGCCCAGAACGGCGGATGCTTGCGGCCTTCGATCTGCTGGCGCTGGAACGGGCTCTTGTGGATGTTGCTGCGCGGCCACCAGTTCATCAGCAGGTAGAGCAGCAGGCCGGCCAGGCCGGCGCCGAACAGCGGCGAAAACAGCAGCGACATGCCGACGTCGATCGCCTTGCCCCAGTTGATGCCGGTGCTGACATCGGTGCCGTTGATCAGCGAGTTGCCGATGCCGATGCCGAGGATCGAGCCGATCAGGGTGTGCGAACTGGAGGAGGGGATGCCGAAATACCAGGTGCCGAGGTTCCAGATGATGGCCGAGGCCAGCAGCGAGAACACCATTACCATGCCGCGGTTCGAGTTGACCGCCACCAGCAGGTCCACCGGCAGCAGGTTAACGATGGCGTAGGCCACGGCCAGACCGCCGGTCAGCACCCCGAGGAAGTTGAAGATGCCCGACAGCATGACTGCCGCCTGCGGTTTCATCGACTGGGTATAGATCACCGTCGCCACGGCGTTGGCGGTGTCATGGAAGCCATTGATGAATTCGAAGGCCAGAACGAAGCCCAGTGACAGGATCAGGGTCAGGGCCACATGGGTTTCCAGCCCTGAAAAGATGTCCAGCATGATAAGTTTCAATAAGATGAAAGAAGGGCGGAATTGTTGGCTTTGGCCGTGGGAACGTCAAGTTTTTCACGCCGGGTGTGGCAATGGAGGCCGGGTGCGCCACGCCAACTTGACGGCGTCAAATCCAGCATTCTGTCATAGTCTCGCCACGGAGCATCCCCAAAGCAAAACGCCCCTGCAGGCAGGGGCGTGGCAAATGACGTGAGGTAACGGCGATCAGCCGAACTTGCCGGTGATGTAATCTTCGGTCGCCTTCTTCTTCGGCGTGGTGAAGATCGCATCGGTATCGCCGAACTCGACCATTTCGCCCAGGTACATGTAGGCGGTGTAGTCGGACACCCGCGCCGCCTGCTGCATGTTGTGGGTCACGATGGCGATGGTGTAGTCCTCTTTCAGCTCGTGGATCAGCTCTTCGATGTGGGCGGTCGAGATCGGGTCCAGCGCCGAGGTCGGCTCGTCGAGCAGCAGCACTTCCGGACGCGAAGCCACGGCACGGGCGATGCACAGGCGCTGTTGCTGGCCGCCGGACAGCGAGTTGCCCGACTGCTTCAGCTTGTCCTTCACCTCGTTCCACAGCGCCGCCTTGCGCAGCGCCCATTCCACGCGATCGTCCATCTCCGCCTTCGACAGCTTCTCGTACAGCTTCACGCCGAAGGTGATGTTGTCGTAGATCGACATCGGGAACGGCGTCGGCTTCTGGAACACCATGCCGACCTTGGCGCGCAGCAGGTTGATGTCGACGTCGCGGCCGAGGATGTTGTGGCCGTCGAGCAGGATTTCGCCTTCCGCGTTCAGCCCGGGATAGAGCTGGAACATGCGGTTGAAGGTGCGCAGCAGGGTCGATTTGCCGCAGCCAGAGGGGCCGATGAAGGCGGTCACCTTGCGCGAGGCGATATCGAGGTTGATGCCCTTCAGGGCGTGAAACTTGCCGTAGTAAAAGTTCAGATTCTTGACCTGAAGCTTGATGTTGTTTTCAGCCATGTCCGTCAAGCCTTAATGCGATTGGGTTTTCTGACTGCCCATCCAGCGGGCAACGATGTTCAGCGCCAGCACGCTGAAGGTGATCAGCAGCGACCCGGCCCAGGCCAGGGTGTGCCAGTCCGCGTAGGGGCTCATGGCAAACTGGAAGATCACGATCGGCAGGTTGGCCATCGGCTGGTTCATATTGCTGTTCCAGAACTGGTTGTTCAGCGCGGTGAACAACAGCGGTGCGGTCTCGCCGGAAATGCGCGCCACCGCCAGCAGGATGCCGGTCAGCACCCCGGCCTTGGCCGAGCGCAGCGTCACGTACAGCGTTACCTTCCACTGCGGTGCCCCCAGGGCCGCCGCGGCTTCGCGCAGGCTGCCCGGCACCAGCCGCAGCATGTTCTCGGTGGTGCGCACCACCACCGGGATCACCAGGATCGACAAGGCCAGCGCCCCGGCCCAGCCGGAGAAATGGCCGACGCTGACCACGTACATCTCGTAGATGAACAGGCCGATCACGATCGACGGTGCCGACAGCAGGATGTCGTTGATGAAACGGGTCGCCGGCGCCAGCCAGCCACGTTGGCCGAACTCCGCCAGGTAGATGCCGGCCAGGATGCCGATCGGGGTGCCGATCAGGGTGCCGAACAGCGTCATCAGCAGACTGCCGTAGATGGCGTTGGCCAGGCCGCCGACGCTGCCCGGGGGTGGCGTGCTGCGGCTGAACACGTCGAGCGACAGTCCGCCCAGGCCCTGGTCGATCAGGGTCCACAGGATCCAGAACAGCCAGAACAGGCCAAACATCATCGCCATCATCGACGCCCCCATGTTGATGGCGTTGATGAGGCGGCGGCGGCGGTAAATCGATGGATCCATGGCAAAGCGCCCAGTCTGTCCCGGGTTCTCGGTCGCAGGGGACGGGATGGCCGCAGGGATATGTGTACGATCATTCATTATGATGCCTTCCCTTCCTGCTTTTTCAGGCGCAGCAACAGCATCTTGGAGCAGGCCAGCACGACGAAGGTGATGAAGAACAGAATCAGGCCGAGTTGAATCAGCGAGGACATGTACAGTTCGCCGCTCGCCTCGGCAAATTCGTTGGCCAGCGACGAGGCAATCGAGTTGCCCGGCTCGAACAGACCGGTGGCGAAATTCGACGAGTTGCCGATCACGAAGGTCACCGCCATGGTTTCCCCCAGGGCACGGCCGAGTCCCAGCATGATGCCGCCGACCACGCCGGTCTTGGTGTAGGGCAGCACCACGTAACGCACCACCTCCCAGGTGGTGGAGCCCAGGCCGTATGCCGATTCCTTGAGCAGGGTTGGCACGACTTCGAAGACGTCGCGCATCACCGAGGCGATGAACGGAATGATCATGATCGCCAGGATCAGCCCGGCGGTGAAGATGCCGATACCCATCGGCGCACCCTGGAACAGGAAACCGATCAGCGGCAGCTCGCCCAGGTTGTCGATCAGCATCGGCTGCACATGGTCGGCGAACAGCGGTGCGAACACGAACAAGCCCCACATGCCGTAGATGATGGACGGAATGCCTGCCAACAGCTCCACGGCAATCCCCAGCGGGCGCTTGAGCCAGGTCGGGCACAGTTCGGTGAGGAACAGGGCAATGCCGAAGCTGACGGGCACGCCGATCAACAGGGCGATCAGCGAGGTGGCCAGAGTGCCGTAAATCGGCACCAGCGCGCCGAACTTCTGGGATACCGGGTCCCAGTCGCTGGTCATGAAGAACTGCCAGCCGAAGGCCTTGATGCTGGGCAGGGCGCCAATGACGAGAGAAATCAGGATGCCGACCAACAACGCCAGAACCAGGAACGCGAACATTCGCGTGACGTTCCGGAACAGCTTGTCGAGCATCATCTGACGGTTCATCCGCTGCTCGTTATTGTACTTTTCCATGTATGGCTCTATGTATTTCGATCCAGACAAAAAGCCGGGGAGAGTCGTCTCCCCGGCCTGATCGCCCGGCGTTGGCAGGGCGTAACCCCCATTGTGCCAGCCGCCGTCTGATATGGCGATTTACTTCCAGATGGCCTTGCCGCTGTTGTCGGTGATCTGCTTCCAGCTGTCGCGGATGGTGGCCTTGACGTTGGCCGGCATCGGAATGTAATCCAAATCCAGCGCGGTCTTATCGCCGTTCTTGTACGCCCAGTCGAAGAACTTCAGCGCTTCGCTGCCCTGTACCGGCTTGTCCTGTTTCTTGTGCATCAGGATGAAGGTGGCGCCGGAGATCGGCCAGCTGGTCTTGCCCGGCTGGTTGGTCAGGATCAGGTAGAAGCCCGGGGCGTTCTTCCAGTCGGCGTTGCCGGCAGAGGCCTTGAAGCTCTCCTCGCTCGGGGCAACATAGGCGCCAGCCTGGTTCTGCAGCTGGCCGTAGGACAGCTTGTTCTGCTTGGCGTAGGCGTACTCGACGTAGCCGATGGCACCCTTGATGCGGGTCACGTAGTTGGCCACGCCCTCGTTACCCTTGCCGCCCACACCGGTCGGCCAGTTCACGGCGGTGTTGGAGCCCACCTTGCCGGCCCAGTCGCTGGACACCTTGGACAGGTAGTTGGTGAAGATGAAGGTGGTGCCGGAGCCGTCCGAACGGCGCACCACGGTGATCTTCTGATCCGGCAGCTTCACGCCCGGGTTCAGGCTGGCGATGGCCGGGTCGTTCCACTTGCTGACCTTGCCCATGAATATCTCAGCCAGCAGCGCGCCGGTGAACTTGACCTGGCCTGCAGCCACGCCCGGCAGGTTGTACACCGGCACCACGCCACCGATCACGGTCGGGAACTGGGTCAGGTCCGACTTGGCCAGTTCTTCCGGCTTCAACGGCATGTCGGAAGCACCGAAATCAACGGTCTTCGACTGGATCTGCTTGATGCCGCCGCCCGAACCGATCGACTGGTAGTTCATGCTGTTGTTGCTGGCCGCCTTGTAGGCTTCGGCCCATTTTGCATACAGCGGGTAAGGGAAGGTAGCGCCGGCACCGGTAATGTCTGCGGCGAAAGCCGTTCCGGACACAACGGCCCCCGTCAGAACCAACGAGGCGGCCAGGCGAATGGACTGTTTCATGCTTACTCCGTGTGAGCGACACAGTTGACGATGGACGCATCCTAGTCCTCGTATTTTGCAGAAATATTACAAGTTGTCTTTTGGGCGCTGCCGGTAGGCGATTTGACGCTCCTTAGATCGGGGATATAATGCGCGTCGAAATAATATGGGGGTGTTATGGCTGATAAGTTGGTGATTGGAAACTGGAAAATGCATGGGCGCCATGCGTTCAACGCGCAATTGGTGGCGCAATTGTTGGCGTCTGAGTCGGTCAACCGTTCCGGCGTCGCCATCGCGGTTCCCACTCCCTACCTGGTATCGGTCGGATCCTTGCTTGGCGGGCAGGGCCTAGTGCTGGCGGCCCAGGACGTCAGTCGCTTCGCCGAAGACGGTGCCTTTACCGGAGAAAGCTCGGCCAACATGCTGGCTGACGTTGGCTGCCGCTACGTGCTGGTAGGCCATTCCGAGCGCCGTCAGTATCTTGGTGAAGGCAGTGAGGCGCTGAGTCTGAAGCTGCGCAACGCCATCGCGGCCGGCCTCACTCCGGTATATTGCGTTGGCGAGACTCTGGCTGAACGCGAAGCGGATCGTCATCTCGCCGTAATCCGCGAGCAGTTGTCGGTGCTCGACGGCATCGACGGCGGGCAGGTGGTGGTGGCCTATGAGCCGGTATGGGCGATCGGTACGGGCAAGGTGGCCAGTCTCGAGCAGATCGACGAAATCCACCGTGAAATAAAAGCCGAATGCTTGCGCCGGCTCAAGGGCTCTGCTAATATTCGCGTCCTCTACGGCGGCAGCGTCAAAGCAGACAATGCGATGGCAATCCTGTCTCTCGATAATGTTGACGGGGCGCTGGTAGGGGGTGCATCCCTGGTTCCAGAGTCGTTTTCGATGATTTGCCAAACCGCTAGAAAATTGATATAGTATGGAAATTCTAAAAACGCTCGTTTGGGTAATTAATATCATATCCGCAGTAACAATTATTGTTCTTGTCCTGATGCAGCACGGCAAGGGTGCGGATATGGGGGCGGCGTTCGGCGCAGGTTCGTCCGGTAGTTTGTTTGGAGCCTCTGGTTCGGCAAACTTTCTGAGTCGCACCACTGCTGTTGCAGCTATTGTGTTTTTCTCGACCTGTCTTGCCTTGGTTAAGCTCTCTGCTGGTCCCTCTAGCGAGCTGGGTGTGATGGGTGGGCAAATTGAAAAAGTAGTGCCGCAACTCCCGGGCGGTGCCGCGAATCAGAAGCCTGCCGGTTCGAAGATACCGGAATAAAAGTTTAGTTATGTGCCGACATGGTGAAATTGGTAGACACGCTATCTTGAGGGGGTAGTGGCGAAAGCTGTGTGAGTTCGAGTCTCACTGTCGGCACCACCGTAAAAAACAGGCCACCGGGATTCCGGTGGCCTGTTTTATTTCGAGCCAAGGAGGGTCATACCTCCTTTTTTTGGGGGTATACGGGAAATGCTGCAAAATTACTTTCCCATTCTGTTGTTCGTCATAGTAGGGCTCTTGGTTGGTGTCGGCCCCATCCTGCTGGGGTGGCTGGTTGCTCCTAATCGTCCTGATCCTGAAAAACTCTCTCCTTACGAGTGCGGCTTCGAGGCCTTTGAAGACGCGCGCATGAAGTTCGACGTGCGTTATTACCTCGTAGCCATCCTCTTCATTTTGTTCGATCTCGAAATCACCTTCCTGTTCCCTTGGGCCGTCGTGCTGAAGGAACTCGGTGCGTTCGGTTTTGGTGTCATGGTGGAGTTCATTGCGGTTCTGACGCTCGGCTTCGTCTACATGTGGAAAAAGGGAGCCCTGGAATGGGAGTAGAAGGCATTCTCGAAAAAGGTTTCATCACCACTACCGCCGATAAGCTCATCAACTATACGCGTACCGGTTCGCTGTGGCCGATGACCTTTGGTCTTGCCTGTTGTGCGGTGGAAATGATGCATGCGGGTGCGGCCCGTTATGACCTTGACCGCTTCGGCGTGGTGTTCCGCCCGAGTCCGCGCCAGTCTGACCTGATGATCGTGGCCGGTACGCTGTGCAACAAGATGGCCCCCGCCCTGCGCAAGGTGTACGACCAGATGGCCGAGCCGCGCTGGGTCATTTCGATGGGCTCCTGTGCCAACGGCGGTGGCTACTACCACTACTCGTACTCCGTGGTGCGGGGCTGCGACCGAATCGTTCCTGTTGATGTCTACGTGCCGGGCTGTCCGCCGACTGCCGAAGCGCTGCTGTACGGCATCATCCAGCTGCAGAACAAGATCAAACGTACTAACACCATTGCCCGCTAAGGTAGAAACCCATGGCCTCCAAAATGGAAGCGCTCAAGTCGGTTGTCGAGCAGGTGCTGGGCGACAGGCTTGTCCAGAGCACGCTGGCGCTCGATGAGCTGACCATCGTCTGCAAGGCAGAAAACATCGTCGAAGTAGCCTCCCTGCTGCGTGATCACGCCGAGTTGTCGTTCGAGCAACTGATCGATCTGTGCGGCGTTGATTACAGCAGCTACAAGGACCAGCCCTGGGATGGTCCGCGCTTTGCCGTCGTTTCTCATCTCCTGTCCCTCAAGTACAACTGGCGCATCCGCCTTAAGACTTTCGCACCGGAAGACGATTTCCCCGTGGTGAATTCCGTCGTCGGCGTGTGGAATTCCGCCAACTGGTTCGAGCGCGAAGCGTTCGACCTCTTTGGCATCGTGTTCGACGGCCATCCGGACCTGCGCCGCCTGCTGACCGACTACGGCTTTGTCGGCCACCCGTTCCGCAAGGACTTCCCGCTGTCCGGCTACGTCGAAATGCGCTATGACCCGACGCAACAACGGGTGATCTACCAGCCGGTCACCATCGAACCGCGGGAAATCACCCCGCGCATCATTCGCGAGGAGACCTACGGTGGCTGAGATTCGCAACTACACGCTCAACTTCGGTCCGCAACACCCGGCGGCACACGGTGTACTGCGCCTGGTGCTGGAGCTGGATGGTGAAGTGATCCAGCGCGCCGACCCGCACGTCGGTCTGTTGCATCGCGGCACCGAGAAGTTGGCCGAAAGCAAGACCTTCATCCAGTCGCTGCCGTACATGGACCGTCTCGACTACGTCTCCATGATGAGCAACGAGCATGCCTACTGCCTGGCGATCGAGAAGCTGCTGGGGGTAGAAGTTCCCGAGCGGGCGCAGTACATCCGCGTCATGTTCGCCGAGATCACCCGTATCCTGAACCACCTGCTGTGGATCGGGGCCCACGCCATCGACATCGGTGCGATGACCGTGTTCCTCTACGCGTTCCGTGAGCGCGAGGACCTGATGGACTGCTACGAGGCCGTTTCCGGTGCGCGCATGCACGCGGCGTACTTCCGTCCGGGTGGCGTCTACCGCGACCTGCCGGATTCGATGCCGCAGTACACCGTTTCCAAGATCAAGAACGCGCGTGAACTGGCCAAACTCAACGAAGGCCGCCAGGGCAGCATGCTCGACTTCATCGACGCCTTCACCCAGCGTTTCCCGACCTACGTGGACGAGTACGAGACCCTGCTGACCGACAACCGCATCTGGAAGCAGCGTACCGTCGGCATCGGCGTCGTATCGCCGGAGCGCGCACGGAACCTGGGCTTCTCCGGGCCGATGCTGCGCGGTTCGGGTATCGAGTGGGACCTGCGCAAGAAGCAGCCCTACGACGTCTACGACCGCATGGATTTCGACATCCCGGTTGGCGTCAATGGCGACTGCTACGATCGCTATCTGGTACGCATCGAGGAAATGCGCCAGTCCAACCGCATCGTCAAGCAATGCGTGGATTGGCTCAAGAAAAATCCGGGGCCGGTCATCACCGACAACTTCAAGGTTGCTCCGCCTTCGCGCGAAGGCATGAAGAGCAACATGGAAGAGCTGATCCACCACTTCAAGCTGTTCACCGAAGGCATGCACGTGCCGGAAGGCGAAGCCTACGCCGCGGTGGAACACCCCAAGGGTGAATTCGGCATCTACCTGGTGTCGGATGGCGCCAACAAACCGTACCGTCTCAAAATCCGCGCGCCGGGTTACGCCCATCTGGCGGCCCTGGACGAAATGTCGCGCGGCCACATGATCGCCGACGTGGTGGCGATCATCGGTACACAGGATATCGTGTTTGGGGAGATTGACCGCTGATGCTGTCCGCACAATCGCTTGCCTTGATCGACCGCGAGGTCGCCAAATATCCGGCCGACCAGAAGCGCTCCGCCGTCATGGGTGCTCTGCGCATCGCGCTGGAAGAGCGGCGTTCCACCGGTGAAACCCCGGAAGCCCGCTGCCTGAATCAAGAGGTGATCGAGTTCGTCGCCAACTACCTGGAAATTCCCCCGGTAGCTGCCTACGAAGTCGCCACCTTCTACAACATGTATGACATGAAGCCGGTGGGCAAATACAAGATCACCGTCTGTACCAACCTGCCCTGTGCCCTGTCCGGCGGCGTCAACGCGGCCGAGTACATCTCGGGCAAGCTGGGCATCGCCATCGGCGAAACCAGTACCGACGGCATGTACACCCTGCTGGAAGGGGAGTGCATGGGTGCCTGTGGCGACGCGCCGGTGCTGCTGGTGAACAACCACAGCATGTGCAGCTTCATGACGCCCGAAGCTATCGATAAAAAACTGGCGGAGTTGAAATAATGGCAGTCTTCGTCAATGGTGTGATTTTCGACGGGGTGGACACGGCCGCCGCCGATGCCTGGCGCCTTGATGCCTACGTGGCACGTGGCGGCTACCAGGCGCTGCGCAAGATTCTCGACAGCAAGCTGCCGCAGGAAGACGTGATCGCCGAGGTGAAGAACTCCGGCCTGCGCGGTCGTGGCGGTGCCGGCTTCCCGACCGGCCTGAAGTGGAGCTTCATGCCGCGTTCGTTCCCGGGCGACAAGTACGTCGTGTGCAATACCGACGAGGGCGAACCGGGCACCTTCAAGGACCGCGACATCCTGCGCTTCAACCCGCACGCGCTGATCGAAGGCATGATCATCGCCGGTTACGCGATGGGCACCAAGGCCGGCTACAACTACATCCACGGCGAGGTCTTCGCCGAGTATCAGCGCTTCGAAGAGGCGCTGGAAGAGGCCCGCAAGGCCGGCTTCCTTGGCCAGAACATCCTCGGCACCGACTTCAGCTTCGAGCTGTACGCCCACCACGGCTACGGTGCCTACATCTGCGGCGAGGAAACCGCGTTGCTGGAGTCGCTGGAAGGCAAGAAAGGCCAGCCGCGCTTCAAGCCGCCGTTCCCGGCCAGCTTCGGCCTCTACGGAAAGCCGACCACCATCAACAACACCGAGTCGTTCGCCTCGGTGCCGTTCATCATCCGCGACGGCGCGCAGAAGTTCCTCGAGGCGGGCAAGCCGAACAACGGCGGCACCAAGCTGTTCTCGGTCTCCGGTCACGTCAATCGTCCGGGCAACTACGAGATTCCGCTGGGCACCCCGTTCTCGACGCTGCTGGAAATGGCCGGCGGCATGAGGGACGGCAAGAAGCTTAAGGCGGTGATCCCGGGTGGTTCTTCCGCTCCGATTCTGCCGGCCGAAATCATGATGAGCTGCACCATGGATTACGACAGCATCAGCAAGGCCGGCTCCATGCTGGGCTCCGGTGCCGTGATCGTGATGAACGAAGACGTGTGCATGATCAAGGCGCTGGAGCGTCTGGCCTACTTCTACCACGAAGAGTCTTGCGGTCAGTGCACGCCGTGCCGTGAAGGCACCGGCTGGCTCTATCGCGTGATCCATCGCATCGCCAACGGCGAAGGCCGTCCGGGCGATCTGGAGCTTCTGGATTCCGTTGGCAACAACATGGCGGGCCGCACCATCTGCGCCCTGGCCGATGCCGCGGTGTTCCCGGTTCGCAGTTTCACCAAGCATTTCCGTCACGAGTTCGAATACGCAATCGAACACGGAAAGACCTTGGTGGACCACAAATGGTGTTGAGCGATGCTAGAAATTGAAATCGACGGTAAGAAACTGACGGTCCCGCAGGGTAGCACCGTCATGGATGCGGCCCACTCGGTGGGCACGTACATCCCTCACTTTTGTTACCACAAGAAACTCTCCATCGCGGCCAACTGCCGCATGTGCCTGGTCGAGGTAGAGAAGGCTCCCAAGCCGCTGCCGGCCTGTGCCACGCCGGTGACGGACGGCATGAAGGTGCACACTCACTCCGACATGGCCAAGAAGGCCCAGGCCGGGGTGATGGAGTTCCTGCTGATCAACCACCCGCTGGATTGCCCGATCTGCGACCAGGGCGGCGAATGCCAGCTGCAGGATCTCGCCGTGGGCTATGGCAATTCCGCTTCGCGCTACCAGGAAGAGAAGCGCGTGGTGGTGGGCAAGGACATGGGGCCGCTGGTTTCCGCCGAGGAAATGAGCCGCTGCATCCATTGCACCCGCTGCGTGCGCTTCACCGAAGAAATCGGCGGCTTCCAGGAAATCGGCATGGCCAACCGCAGTGAGTTCTCGGAAATCCTGCCTTTCCTCGGCAAGACCGTGGATTCGGAAATCTCCGGCAACGTCATCGACCTGTGCCCGGTCGGCGCGCTGACCTCGAAACCGTTCCGTTACAGCACCCGCGCCTGGGAGCTGTCGCGCCGCAAGTCGGTGAGCCCGCATGATGGCCTCGGCGCCAACCTGATCGTCCAGGTCAAGGGCAACCAGGTGATGCGCGTGCTGCCGCTCGAGAACGAAGACGTCAACGAGTGCTGGATCGCCGACCGTGACCGCTTCTCCTACGAAGGCCTGAACAGCGCCGAGCGTCTGCAAAAGCCGATGATCAAGCACGACGGCAAGTGGCACGAAGCCGACTGGCAGACCGCACTGGAATACGTGGTCAAGGGTCTGAACGGCGTGTCGCGCGATCATGGCAAGGACGCCATCGGCGTGCTGGCCAGCCCGCACAGCACCACCGAAGAACTGTTCATGGTGCAAAAACTGGCGCGCAGCTTCGGCGTGAACAACGTCGACTACCGTCTGCGCCGCTCCGATTTCCGCGCCGACGCCGCCCAGCAGGGGGCGCTGTGGCTGGGCTCCAGCATCGTCCAGCTGGCTTCGGCCAAGTCCGTGCTGGTGGTGGGCAGTACCCAGCGTCAGGAGCAGCCGCTCCTGGCCTCGCGTTTGCGTCAGGCGGTTAAGAAGGGCAGCGAGCTCAACGTCATCCACGTTGCCGACGACGCACTGCTGACCAAGCTCAACGCCAAGCTGATCGTGTCGCCGCAGGCGCTGGTGAACGCGCTGGCCCAGGTGCTGAAAGCCGTGGTGGCGATCAAGTCGGGTGAGAGCGCGATCGATCTGGCCGCCGTGACCGTGTCGGCCGACGCGCAGCGTATCGCCGATAGCTTGTGTGGCGCCGAGACCGCTTCGGTGGTGCTGGGCAACGTGGCGCAGCATCATCCGGCGTTCTCCGAACTGTTGTCGCTGGCCCAGGAAATCGCCCGTCTGAGCGGTGCCCGCTTCGGCTTGCCGGCGGAGGCCGCCAACAGCGTTGGCGCCGAACTGGTCGGTGCCGTGCCGACGCGCGGTGTCTTCGGTGCCGCCGTATCGGCGGGTCTCAACGCCCAGCAGATGATTGCCGAGCCGCGCAAGGCCTACGTGCTGCTGAACACCGAAGTCGAATTCGACAGCTACAACCCGCAAGCCGCCGTCGCCGCGATGAAGTCGGCCGAGACCGTGATCGCGCTGGCCGCGTTCAAGGCCGAGGGCCTGCTTGACTACGCCGACGTGCTGCTGCCGATCGCGCCGTTCTCCGAGACCGCCGGTTCCTTCGTCAACATGGAAGGCCGCCTGCAGACCTTCAACGGCGTGGTGCGCCCGCTGGGTGAAGCGCGCCCGGCATGGAAGGTGCTGCGCGTGCTAGGCAACATGCTCGGCCTGTCCGGCTTCGAGTACACCAGTGTCGAAGAAGTCCGCGCCGAATGGCAGGGCAAGGGCGAGATCGCACCGAGCCTGAATAATGTGCTGGCCTCCGTTTCGGCCAACGTTCAGCCCGCCGCCTCCGCGCTGGTGCGCGTCGGCGAAGTGCCGCTGTACCAGGCCGATGCTATCTGCCGCCGCGCCTCGTCGCTGCAGGCGACGCGTGCCGCCGCCGTGCCGGTGGCGCATGCAGCGCAGAGCGTGCTGGACGCCGCCGGCGTGCAGTCCGGTGCCGTCGTGGTGCTGAAGCAGGGCGAGGGCCAGGTGCGTGTGGCGCTGGAGGCCGACGCTGCGCTGCCGGCCGGCGTCGTACGCCTGGCTACCGCGCATCCGACCACCATCGCACTGGGCGGCATGTTTGACCCGATCGAGATCAAGCAGGGGTAAATGATGGAGTTCTTGCAAGGCATTCTTGGCAATGAGGCGGGGCTCACCGTGTGGACCCTGCTCAAGATCGTCGCCATCGTGGCGCCGATGATGGGTGCGGTGGCCTACCTCACGTTGGCCGAACGCAAGGTGATCGGTTACATGCAGGTGCGTATCGGCCCGAACCGGGTCGGCTACTTCGGCCTGCTGCAACCGCTGGCAGACGGCATCAAGCTGCTGCTGAAGGAGATCATTCTCCCGACCCAGTCCAGCAAGGGCCTGTTCCTGCTGGCGCCGGTGCTGTCGATCGGTCCGGCGCTGGCCGCCTGGGCGGTGGTGCCGTTCACCGACAAGCTGGTGCTGGCGAATACCAACGCCTCGCTGCTGTACATCATGGCCATCACCTCGATGGGCGTGTACGGCGTGATCATCGCCGGCTGGGCCGCCAACTCGAAGTATTCGTTCTTGGGGGCGCTGCGTTCGGCGGCACAGATCGTGTCGTACGAAATCGCCATGGGCTTCGCCCTGGTGGGCGTGCTGATGGTGAGCGGCAGCCTGAACCTGGTCGACATCGTCAACCAGCAGGGTCACGGCGTGGCTGGCGGCTCGGCGCTGTCGTGGAACTGGCTGCCGCTGTTCCCGCTGTTCATCGTCTACCTGATCTCCGGTGTCGCCGAGACCAACCGTGCCCCGTTCGACGTGGCCGAGGGTGAGTCCGAGATCGTGGCTGGTTTCCACGTGGAATATTCCGGCATGGCCTTTGCCGTGTTCTTCCTCGCCGAATACGCCAACATGATTCTGGTCGCGGCAATGACCTCGCTGATGTTCCTGGGGGGCTGGCTGTCGCCGTTCCCGGCATCGTGGGGCGTGCTCGGAGCCTCCGGTTTCATCTGGATGGCGCTGAAGATCTCGCTGGTTCTGTTCTGCTTCCTGTGGTTCCGCGCGACCTTCCCGCGTTACCGCTACGACCAGATCATGCGTCTGGGCTGGAAGGTGTTCATTCCGGTCACGCTGGTTTGGGTATTTGTCGTCGGCGTGTGGATGATGAGCCCGTTGACGCTCTGGAACTGATACGGGTTAGGTGAAGAGCATGGATACGATTCGCAATTTTTTCAAAACGTTCTTGCTGGTGGAGTTGGTGCAGGGCCTGATGTTGACGGGTCGTCACTTCTTCGCACGCAAGATTACCGTGCAGTTCCCGGAAGAGAAGACGCCGCTGTCGCCTCGCTTCCGTGGCCTGCACGCCCAGCGCCGCTACGCCAACGGTGAAGAGCGCTGCATCGCCTGCAAACTGTGCGAAGCGGTTTGCCCGGCGATGGCGATCACCATCGAGTCGGAGCAGCGCGACGACGGCACTCGCCGTACCTCGCGCTACGACATCGATCTGACCAAGTGCATCTTCTGCGGCTTCTGCGAAGAGGCCTGTCCGGTGGATGCCATCGTGGAAACCCACATTTTCGAGTATCACGGCGAAAAGCGTGGCGACCTCTACTACACCAAGCCCATGCTGCTGGCCATCGGTGACAAGTACGAGTCCGAGATTGCCGCCCGCAAGGCGGCTGATGCCAAGTATCGCTAAGGGGGTGTGATGAGTTTTCCTACCGTCGTTTTCTATGTGCTGTCGGCGATCCTGATTTTCGCCGGGCTCCGCGTCATTACGGCCAAGAACCCGGTGCACGCCGCGCTGTATCTGGTGCTGGCGTTCTTTACCAGCGCCGGCCACTGGCTGCTGCTGGAGTCGGAGTTCCTCGCCATTTCGCTGGTGCTGGTCTATGTCGGCGCGGTGATGGTGCTGTTCCTGTTCGTGGTGATGATGCTCGACATCAACTTCGAGAAGCTGCGTGAAGGCTTCTGGAAGAATGCGCCTCTGGCCGGCACGGTCGGTCTGATCATGGTCGGCGAGATGGTGCTGATCCTGATGAGCCCGGAAGCCAGCCTCGGCAGCTACAAGGGTGCTGCGCCGCTGGCGGCTGACGCCAGCAACATCCGCGAACTGGGCCGCCTGATCTATACCACCTACCTGTGGCCGTTCGAACTGGCCGCCGTAGTGCTGCTGGTCGGCATGGTGGCTGCGATCGCGCTGACCATGCGCAAGCGCAAGGACACCAAGTTCGTGAATCCCGGCGATCAGGTCGTGGTTCGTCGCGACGACCGTGTACGCCTGGTGAAGATGGCTGCCGTAAAACGTTCGGAACCGGTTGCTGAAGCCGAGTCCGCTGATCAACAGGCCTGACGGCCGAACAACATAAGGGAGGAAACGTGCTGACGCTGACTCACTTCCTGGTGCTGGCCGCAATCCTGTTTGCTATCAGTGTGCTGGGCATCTTTCTGAACAGGAAGAACGTGATCGTTCTCCTGATGGCTATCGAGCTGATGCTGCTCGCGGTGAACTTCAACTTCATCGCGTTCTCGCATTACCTGTCGGATACGGCAGGGCAGATTTTCGTCTTCTTCATCCTGACCGTGGCGGCCGCTGAGTCTGCCATCGGTCTGGCGATCCTGGTGGTGCTGTTCCGCAATCTGCAGACCATCAACGTCGAAGACTTGGGCAGCCTCAAGGGCTAAGACAAACCGGATACCAAACTACAAAGCACAAAGCATGGATATGAAAAGCTTATACCTGCTGATTGCACTCGCGCCGCTGGCCGGGTCTCTCATAGCGGGCTTGTTTGGATGGGCCATTGGACGTCGTGCCTCACACGTCGTGACCATTCTGGGGGTGGCCGTTTCGGCGGTCCTGTCGCTCAAGGTGCTGTCCGGCTTCATCTCCGGTCAGACGGAAGTCTTCAACGGCTCGGTGTACACCTGGCTGACCGTCGGTGGCCACGAGTATGCGGTCGGTTTCCTGGTGGATAAGCTGACCGCCATGATGATGGTGGTAGTGAGCTGTGTATCGCTGATGGTGCATGTCTACACCATCGGCTACATGCAGGAAGACCCGGGCTACCAGCGCTTCTTCAGCTATATCTCGCTGTTCACCTTCTCGATGCTGATGCTGGTGATGAGCAACAACTTCATCCAGTTGTTCTTCGGCTGGGAAGCGGTGGGCCTGGTGTCCTACCTGCTGATCGGCTTCTGGTTCAAGCGACCGACGGCGACCTTCGCCAACCTGAAGGCCTTCCTGGTCAACCGCGTGGGTGACTTCGGCTTCCTGCTGGGCATCGGCCTGGTGCTGGCTCACTTTGGCGGCTCGCTGAATTACAGCGACGTGTTCGCCGCCGCACCGGCGCTGGCTAACAAGACCATCCAGATCTTCCCTGGCGTCGAGTGGTCGCTGATGACCGTGACCTGCATCCTGCTGTTCGTCGGCGCGATGGGTAAATCGGCCCAGTTCCCGCTACACGTGTGGCTGCCCGATTCGATGGAAGGCCCGACCCCGATTTCGGCGCTGATTCACGCCGCGACCATGGTGACCGCCGGTCTGTTCATGGTGTCGCGCATGAGCCCGCTGTTCGAGATGTCGGATACCGCGCTGAACTTCGTGATGATCTCCGGCACCATTACCGCGCTGTTCATGGGCTTCCTGGGCATCGTGCAGAACGACATCAAGAAAGTGGTGGCGTACTCCACGCTGTCGCAGCTGGGCTACATGACCGTGGCGCTGGGGGCTTCCGCCTACTCGGCCGCGATGTTCCACGTCATGACCCACGCCTTCTTCAAGGCCCTGCTGTTCCTCGGCGCCGGTTCGGTGATCATGGGCATGCACCATGACCAGGACATGCGCAATATGGGCGGCCTGCGCAAGTACATGCCGATCACCTGGATCACCTCGCTGATCGGCTCGCTGGCGCTGATCGGCACGCCGTTCTTCTCGGGCTTCTACTCGAAGGACTCGATCATCGAAGCCGTGGCCGCCTCGCATCTGCCGTTCGCCGGCGTGGCCTACTGGGCGCTGATCATCGGTGTGTTCGTGACCGCGTTCTACTCCTTCCGCATGTATTTCCTGGTGTTCCACGGCAAGGAGCGCTGGATGGAGAACCACGGCGCGCACCACGGCCACGACGACGATCATGACGACGAGGAGCCGTCGACCGATCACCACCACGGCCTGGGCCCGAACGACAAGCCGCACGAGAGCCCGTGGGTGGTGACGCTGCCGCTGCTGGCGCTGGCGATCCCGTCGGTGCTGATCGGCTTCTTCGCCATCGAACCACTGCTGTTCGGCGACTTCTTCAAGGGCGCGATCACCATCGATGCGCTGAAGCACCCGGGCATGCACGAGTTGGCCGAAGAATTCCACGGTCCGGTGGCGATGGCGGTCCACGCGCTGAGCACGCTGCCGTTCTGGCTGGCGCTGTCCGGCGTGGTGGTGGCCTGGTTCTTCTACCTGAAGGCGCCGCAGATTCCGGCGGCCATCAAGCAGCAGTTCAGCGCCGTGCACAAGGTGCTGGAAAACAAATACTACCTGGACGATCTGTACTTCAACCTGTTTGCCAAAGGTTCGCGCGCGCTGGGCACCCTGTTCTGGAAAGTGGGTGACATGCTGCTGATCGACGGCCTGATGGTGAACGGGACGGCCAAGCTGGTCGGCGTCTTCTCCCGCCTGACCCGCAAGCTGCAGACCGGCTTCATCTACAGCTACGCCACCACGATGATCATCGGCGTGCTGGGGCTGATGACCCTGTGGTTCGCCGGGATCATCCTGCGCTGATGGTCGATACACTGGAATTGAATAACAACTTAGGTTTTGACTATGTTCACTAATCTGTTAAGTCTGGTGATCTGGACACCGATCGTGGCCGGGTTGCTGGTGCTGGCAACGGGAGGGGACCAGCGTGCACCGCTGGCCCGTTGGCTGGCCCTGGCCGGGTCGCTGGCCGGCTTCCTGGTGTCGCTGCCGCTGTATACCGGCTTCAACGACCTCAACGGCGGCATGCAGTTTGAAGAAATGCGGCCGTGGATCCAGGCACTCAACATCAACTACCACCTGGGCGTGGATGGCATCTCGATGCTGTTCATCGTGCTCAACAGCTTCACCACGCTGATGGTGGTGCTGGCGGGCTGGGAAGTGATCGAGAAGCGCGTGGCGCAGTACATGGCCGCGTTCCTAATCATGTCCGGTCTGATCAACGGCTCGTTCGCCTCCCTCGATGCGATGCTGTTCTACGTGTTCTTCGAGGCGATGCTGATCCCGATGTACCTGATCATCGGTGTCTGGGGTGGTCCGCGCCGCGTGTACGCGTCGGTGAAGTTCTTCCTGTACACCCTGTTGGGTTCGCTGCTGATGCTGGTGGCCTTCATCTACATGTACTTCCACGCCGGCAAGACCTTCGAAATCCTGGCCTTCCACGACATGAAGATCGCCCTGAGCGTGCAGATGCTGCTGTTCGTCGCCTTCTTCCTGTCGTTCGCGGTGAAGGTGCCGATGTGGCCGGTGCACACCTGGTTGCCGGACGCCCACGTCGAAGCGCCGACCGGCGGTTCGATGGTGCTGGCGGCGATCACGCTGAAGCTCGGTGCCTACGGCTTCCTGCGGTTTGCCCTGCCGATCCTGCCGGACGCTTCGCGCGAACTGGCCTGGGTGATGGTGGCGCTGTCGCTGGTGGCGGTGGTGTACATCGGCCTGGTGGCGCTGGTGCAGTCCGACATGAAGAAGCTGGTGGCGTACTCGTCGATTTCGCACATGGGCTTCGTGACCCTGGGCATGTTCATGTTCCTCGGCACCAACATGAACCAGTGGGCCGTCGAAGGCGCACTGGTGCAGATGGTGTCGCACGGCTTCGTGTCGGCCGCGATGTTCTTCTGCATCGGCGTGATGTACGACCGTCTGCACAGCCGCAACATCGCCGACTACGGCGGCGTGGCCAACAAGATGCCGATCTTCGCTGCCTTCATGATGCTGTTCGGCATGGCCAACTCCGGTCTGCCGGCCACCTCCGGCTTCGTCGGCGAGTTCATGGTGATCCTGGGCGCGGTGCAGGTGAACTTCTGGTACGCGGCGCTGGCCGCCACCACGCTGATCTTCGGCGCGGCCTACACGCTGTGGATGTACAAGCGGGTGATCTTCGGTGACATCGGCAACAGCCACGTCGCCGAGATGAAGGATGTGAACAAGCGCGAGTTCCTGGTGCTGGCCATCCTGGCTATCACGGTACTGGGCATGGGTCTCTACCCGCAGGCTTTCGTCTCCAAGATGCACCTGTCGGTGAACGACCTGATCGCGCATGTAGCGCAAAGCAAGCTGTAAGGCCACAAGGAAACCACAATGAATTGGGCTGATTTGAATCTGGTACCGGTGATGCCCGAGATCTTCCTGATCTCGGCACTGTCGGTCATCCTGTTGCTCGATCTGTTTATTTCGGATGCCAAGCGCGGCATTACCTACGGCCTCAGTCTGCTGACCCTGGCCGGTACGGCCGCGCTGCAGGTGTATACGTTCGAGCCGTACGCGCAGTACACCTTGTCCAACATGTTCGTGGCCGATCCGCTGGCCTCGCTGGTGAAACTGGCGATGTACGGCGCGACCGCGATGATCCTGGTGTATTCGCGCCAGTACGCCGCCGACCGCGACATGTTCAAGGGTGAGTTCTTCACCCTGGCGTTGTTCGCGCTGTTCGGCATGAACGTGATGGTGTCCGCCAGCCACTTCCTGTCGCTGTACATGGGCTTGGAACTGCTGTCGCTGTCGCTGTACGCGCTGATCGCGCTGCAGCGTGACTCGGTGCCGGCGACTGAAGCGGCCATGAAGTACTTCGTGCTGGGCGCGCTGGCTTCCGGTCTGCTGCTGTATGGCATGTCGATGGTGTACGGCGCGACCGGCACGCTGGAAATCGCCGCCATTGCCAAGTCCATCCACGGCGGTTCGGCCAACCAGCTGCTGCTGGTGTTCGGCCTGGTGTTCCTGGTGGCTGGTCTGGCGTTCAAGCTGGGTGCGGTGCCGTTCCATATGTGGATTCCGGACGTCTATCAGGGCTCGCCGACTGCGATCACGCTGATGATCGGCGCGGCGCCGAAGCTGGCGGCCTTCGTGTTCATCTTCCGCATCCTGGTGCAGGGTCTGGATGGGTTGACCGGTGACTGGCAGAGCATGCTGGCGATCATGGCCGTGCTGTCGATGGCGATCGGCAACATCACCGCCATCGCGCAGACCAACCTCAAGCGCATGCTGGCCTATTCGACCATCTCGCACATGGGTTTCCTGCTGCTGGGTCTCCTGGCCGGCAACGAACAGGGCTATTCTTCGGCGCTGTTCTACGCTGTCACCTACGTGCTGACCACGCTGGCTTCCTTCGGCGTCATCATGGCGCTGTCGCGCGCCGGCTTCGAGTGCGACAAGCTGGAAGACCTGAAGGGGCTGAACAGCCGCAACAGCTGGTACGCCGCCCTGATGCTGCTGACGATGTTCTCGCTGGCCGGTATTCCGCCGCTGGTGGGCTTCTACGCCAAGTTCGCGGTGATCAAGGCCATCGTCGATATCGGTCTGGTCAAGCTCGCGGTGTTCGCCGTGGCGATGTCGCTGATCGGTGCCTTCTATTACCTGCGCGTGGTCAAGCACATGTACTTCGACGAGGTACAGGACACGAGCCCGATCGTGGTGCGTGGCGACATGCAACTGGTGCTGTCGCTCAACGCCCTGGCCCTGCTGGTGTTGGGCGTGCTCCCGGAGCGCCTGATCGAAATCTGCGTCGAGGCGATGAAGCAGTCGCTGACCGTCCTGTAAGGAGTCATCGTGGAGAGCAGCGTCGCCACCGTATTGCTGGTTGCCGTGCTGGCAGCCAATCTGCCCTTTTTCATGCCGCGCATTGCCGGCGTGATCAAGGTCGAGTCCAAGCATGCCGGCTGGCGGCTACTTGAGCTGGTGGTGCTGTTCTTCCTGGTCGGCCTGCTGGCCCGTTTCCTGGAAGGCCGCCAGATGCCGGTGCACAGCCAGAACTGGCAGTTCTACGCCACCACGGCGGCCTTGTTCCTGGTGTTTGCCTTCCCGGGCTTTGTCTACCGTTACTTCTGGAAGAAGCGCCGCAGCTGAGCCGTTCCGCCTACGAGAAAAACCCGACTGTACGCAGTCGGGTTTTTTCTTTTCCGGGCCGAGCTGGGGTGAGGGGGTGATTGGCTTCTGCTCTCTGGCTACGACTCCACTGGCCGTCCTGCCGGGCAGGAAGGGCCGGGTGGCGATGGAGTAACGGCTGTTTCGGCGTTGGCGGCGTCGTGCTGGGCCGGGGTGACTGCTGCGTGCGGTCAACGCGGATTCGCCGGGGGCGGCGGCAATGAGCGTGGCCATAGGCCCGCAATCCGCCGTCGTGGTCGAGACGGAATACCGCTCGGGGATCATCGAGTGCTACGGAGTGCCGAGGCCGTAAAAAAGCCGACCCATGGGGTCGGCTTGGTGCGTGATGGACGCGCGGCTCAATAGAAGCGTGACTGCCCGGCCGGGCGGGTCTTGAAGCGCTTGTGCAGCCAGAAATATTGGTCGGGTGTTTCGCGGATGCGTTCCTCGAGGAAGGCGTTCATGCGCCGGGTGTCGGCTTCGACGTCGTCGGTCGGGTAGTTTTCCCACGGCGGGTAGTATTCGAGCTCGAAGCGGTTGCCGACGCGGCGCGCGATGACCGGGACCACGTGTGCCTTGGCGAGCTTGGCGATGCGCGACAGGCCGGGGATGGTGGCGGCGTCGGTGTCGAAGAATTTCACAAAGAGCGAGTCGCGCGGGCCGAAATCCTGGTCGGGCAGGTAGAGGAAGGGCGCGTGGTCCTGGCGCATCGCCTTGATGATCGAACGCAGGCTTTCCTGGCGCGACACGATGTAGCAGTTGTCGTAGCGCTGGCGGCCCTCGTAGATCTGGGCGTCGAGTTCGCGGTTTTTCTGGTGCGAGTAGACGCTGACCAGCGGGATGTCCTGGTTCATGCGGTAGGCACCCATCTCGAAGGCGACGAAGTGCGGGTAGAACAGGATGACATCCTCGCCTTTGGCGCGCAGGTCGGTGACGTAGTGCAGGTTCTTCACGGTGACCAGCTTGCGGATGCGTTCGGCCGAACTCCACCAGCACACGCCGTACTCCAGCGCCAGCCGGATCATGTGCTGGAAGTTGCGGCGGATCAGGCGCTTGCGCTCGGCCAGCGACATGTCGGGAAAGCACAGGCGCAGGTTGATCAGGCCGACGCGGCGCCGTTCGCGCGCCAGGGCGTAGGCGAGACTGCCGAGCAGCCAGGCGAGCGCGCCGATGAGCCACATCGGCAGCAGACGGAGCAGCCACAGCAGGGCAAAAACGATCTTCATTGTTGCTTGTTATCCTTGTTGCGGGGCGGGCGGGGTGACGCCGGCGGGGCATTTGTAACGGTTGTAACTCCACAGGTACTGGGCGGGGTAGCGGCGGATCAGGTTTTCGACGGCGCGGTTGAGCGTGGCGGCATCCTGCTCCTTGTCGCCGCTGAAGGCTTCCGGCAGCGGCTCGATGTGCACCGCAAAACCGGCTCCCTTGGGCAGGCGCTCGCCGGTGAACAGCAGCACTTCGACCCCGGAGACCTGCGCCAGGCGCGGCACCAGCGTCATGGTGTAGGCAGGTTGGCCGAAGAACGGCGCCCAGACCCCCTCTCCGTTGCCCGGCACCTGGTCAGGCAGGATGATGGTGGCCTCGCCGGCTTTCAGTGCCTTCATCAGCACGCGCACGCCGGCACCGGTGGCGGGTGCCGTCTTGCCCTTGCCGCGCGAGCGCCCGGCCTGCATCACCGGCTCCAGCCAGGCGAGCTTGGGCGGGCGGTACATGGCGGTGAGCGGGAACGGCAGGCGCGAGCTGATGTAGCGCCCGGCGATGTCGTAGCTGCCCAGGTGCGGAGTGACGAACACGATGCCGTGGCCGGCGGCGAGCGCGGCCTCGACGTGTTCCCAACCGTTGCAGTGGCGTACCATGGCGGCGATGTCGTCCGGCTCGCGGCACCAGGCGATGGCCAGTTCCAGCGTGCCCTTGCCGGTTTCGGCTGCGGATTGTTTGACTAAGTCTTGGAAAACCTGATAACTTTTGCCGATTTGACTTGACCTAAGATTTTCCTCCAGTCTCGCCGCGAAGCGGGGGGACAGATGATAGGTAAGCCGTCCCAGGCAGGC
Source organism: Pseudogulbenkiania sp. FW507-F1 (assembly GCF_058781125.1). Lineage (NCBI taxonomy): Bacteria > Pseudomonadati > Pseudomonadota > Betaproteobacteria > Neisseriales > Chromobacteriaceae > Pseudogulbenkiania > Pseudogulbenkiania sp. FW507-F1. The sequence continues at coordinate 121,523 of NZ_JBYSWM010000011.1, forward strand.
CCCCAGCCCTTGCAGCCACGACAGTGGCAGCCGCGCGAGGAGGGATAGCAGAAAATGGACCAACGTTGCCATGACGGGTTCAGAATGAAAAGTGGAATCGGCCTATTTTATCATCCTTCAGTTTTAGGCTTTCTCCGGGAATGAAAAATCAATGAGCGAATACCTGTTTACTTCTGAATCGGTGTCCGAAGGACATCCGGACAAAGTAGCCGACCAGATCTCCGACGCCATCCTCGACGCCATCCTGCGCGAAGACAAGCATGCACGCGTTGCGGCCGAAACGCTGGTGAACACCGGCCTGGTGGTGCTGGCGGGCGAGATCACCACGGCCGCCAACGTCGACTACATCAAGATCGCGCGCGAGACCGTCAAGCGCATCGGCTACGACAACGCTGATATGGGCTTCGACTACCGCGGCTGCGCCGTGCTGGTCGGCTACGACAAGCAGTCGCCCGATATCGCACAGGGCGTCAACGAAGGCCAGGGCCTCGACCTCGACCAGGGTGCTGGCGACCAGGGCCTGATGTTCGGCTACGCCTGCGACGAAACCCCGACGCTCATGCCGTTCCCGATCTACTACGCGCACCGCCTGGTGCAGCGCCAGGCTGAACTGCGCAAGGACGGCCGCCTGCCGTGGCTGCGTCCGGACGCCAAGAGCCAGATCACCTGCGTCTACGATGCCGAGACCGGCCTGCCCAAGCGCATCGATACCGTGGTGCTGTCGACCCAGCACGCGCCGGACATCGACCACAAGGCACTGACCGAGGCGGTGATCGAGGATATCGTCAAGCCGGTGCTGCCGCCGGAGATGCTGACCGCCGAGACCCGCTTCCTGATCAACCCGACCGGCCGTTTCGTCATCGGCGGTCCGCAGGGCGACTGCGGCCTGACCGGCCGCAAGATCATCGTCGACACCTACGGTGGTGCCGCGCCGCACGGTGGTGGCGCCTTCTCCGGCAAGGACCCGTCCAAGGTCGACCGTTCGGCCGCCTACGCCGGCCGCTACGTGGCGAAGAACATCGTCGCCGCCGGGCTGGCGCGCCAGTGCCAGATCCAGGTGAGCTACGCCATCGGCGTGGCGCAACCGACCTCGATCTCGGTCGACACCTTCGGCACCAACAAGGTGCCGAACGAGCTGATCGTCGAGTTGGTCAAGCGCCACTTCGACCTGCGCCCGAAGGGTATCATCCAGCAGCTCGACCTGCTGCGCCCGATCTACGGCAAGACCGCCGCCTACGGCCACTTCGGCCGCGAGGAGCCGGAATTCACCTGGGAGCGCACCGACAAGGCCGCGGCGCTGCGCGCCGACGCCGGGCTGTAATCCGCGTCGGATTTTCTGATGCCAAGAGCGGGCCGTGTGCCCGCTTTTTTCATGCGCGGAGGAGGGGGAACTGGCGGCCTGCCTGCTCGGCTAGCCCCGTTGCCGGGTGTGGTGTTGCCGCTGCAGTGCCGGCGCCTCCCTGTTCGGCCGGAGTGTTTTACGGGTACAATGCCGGGCTAAACCGAGGAGCGCTGCGAGAGGCTGTTCCCTCCCAGGCTCGGTTTCCGCATCAACGGCGCTCACCCTCATAACCCCGTGCCGGACGGGTTTGCGGGTGAGCCGCATCCCACCGGCCACATCGTGGAGTTCTTGATGAACGCTGTGGCTGATACCTTTACCGATTTCTACGTTGCCGATATGGCCCAGGCCGCCTGGGGCCGCAAGGAACTGGCGATTGCCGAGACCGAAATGCCGGGCCTGATGGCGCTGCGCGCCGAATATGGCGACAGCAAGCCGCTCAAGGGCGCGCGCATCGCCGGCAGCCTGCACATGACGATCCAGACCGGCGTGCTGATCGAGACCCTGGTGGCCCTGGGTGCCGACGTGCGCTGGGCCTCGTGCAACATCTTCTCGACCCAGGACCACGCCGCCGCTGCCATCGCTGCCGCTAATATCCCGGTATTCGCCTTCAAGGGCGAGTCGCTGGACGAGTACTGGGAGTTCTCGCACAAGATCTTCGAATGGCCGGAAAATGAACCGGCCAACATGATCCTCGACGACGGCGGTGACGCCACGCTGCTGTTGATGCTGGGCGCGCGTGCCGAGAGCGACCGCTCGCTGATCGCCAAGCCGACCAACGAGGAAGAAGTGGCGCTGTACGCCGCCATCGCCCGTTATCTGGAACAGGATGCCAACTGGTACTCCAAGCGCCTCAAGCACATCAAGGGCGTGACCGAGGAAACCACCACCGGCGTGCATCGTCTGTACCAGTTGCAGAAGGAAGGCCGCCTGCCGTTCCCGGCGTTCAACGTCAACGACTCGGTGACCAAGTCCAAGTTCGACAACCTGTACGGCTGCCGCGAGTCGCTGGTGGACGGCATCAAGCGCGCCACCGACGTGATGATCGCCGGCAAGATCGCCGTGGTGCTGGGCTACGGCGACGTGGGCAAGGGCTGCGCGCAGAGCTTGCGCGGCCTCGGCGCCACCGTGTGGGTGACCGAGATCGATCCGATCTGCGCGCTGCAGGCGGCGATGGAAGGCTACCGCGTGGTGACCATGGACGACGTGTGCAACCAGGGTGACATCTTCGTCACCACCACCGGTAACGTCGGCGTGATCACCCACGATCATCTGGTGAAGATGCGCAACAACGCCATCGTCTGCAACATCGGCCACTTCGACAGCGAGATCGAAGTCGCCAGCTTGCGCCAGTACCAGTGGGAGAACATCAAGCCGCAGGTCGACCACATCATCTTCCCGGATGGCCGCCGCATCATCCTGCTGGCCGAAGGCCGCCTGGTGAACCTGGGCTGCGCCACCGGCCACCCGAGCTTCGTGATGTCGAACAGCTTCACCAACCAGGTGTTGGCGCAGATGGAAATCTTCCAGCACGGCGAGAAGTACGGCAAAGAGGTCTACGTGCTGCCCAAGCACCTGGACGAGAAGGTGGCGCGCCTGCATCTGGAGCGCATCGGCGTCAAGCTGACCGAGCTGACCCAGCAGCAGGCCGACTACATCAGCGTGCCGAAGGAAGGCCCGTACAAGCCGGCGCACTATCGCTATTGATGTCGGGACGATGAAGGGCGGGCAGGGCAGCCCGCCTTTCTCGTCTAGTGCCGTGGGTCTATTGCTGCTGCCCGAGCCCGGGCTGGTGACGTCCGCCACCCGCCGTGGCCTGCACCGAACGAGCCTTACTTGGGCTGGGCCGCCGGGTGAAATAGACTTGCCATGGCAGCAAACGAAACTATCCGGGAATAACGACCGCTTCGGCCAACCTTGGCACGGGGCGGCGACAGAGATCAGATCATGAGCACCAAGCCGCGTACCTTCAGTTTCGAGTTTTTCCCGCCCAAGACGGCGGAAAGCATCGCCAAGCTGCGTACCACGCGTCAGCAGCTGGCGCAGTTCAAGCCCGAGTTCTTCTCCGTCACCTTCGGCGCCGGCGGCACCACGCGCGAGGGCACGCTGGGGACGGTGCTGGAGATCCGCAACGAGGGCTACGCCGCCGCACCGCATCTGTCGTGCATCGGCTCCACCCGCGACAACATCCGCGCCATTCTCAACGAGTACCGCAGCCACGGCATCCGCCACATCGTGGCGCTGCGCGGCGACCTGCCGTCCGGCATGGGCGAGGCCGGCGAGTTCCGCTACGCCAACGAGCTGGTGGCGTTCATCCGCGCCGAGCATGGCGATCATTTCCACATCGAAGTCGCCGCCTACCCGGAGTTTCACCCGCAGGCGCGCTCCGCCGAGGATGACCTCAACAACTTCGTGCGCAAGGTGCAGGCCGGCGCCAATTCGGCGATGACGCAGTATTTCTTCAACGCCGACGCCTACTTCCGCTTCGTCGACGAGGTGCAGGCGCGCGGCGTGGACATCCCGATCGTGCCGGGCATCATGCCGATCGCCAACTTCGGCCAGCTGTGCCGCTTCTCCGACATGTGCGGCGCCGAAGTGCCGCGCTGGTTGCGCCTGCGCATGCAGGCCTACTACGACGACACCGCCTCGATCCGAGCCCTCGGCCTCGACGTGGTGACCGAGCTGTGCGACCGTCTGCTGACGGGCGGCGCCCCTGGCCTGCACTTCTACACCCTGAACCAGGCCGGCATCGTCTCGACCATCTGGCAACGCCTGGGGTTGTGAGGGGGCGACGATCAACGAGACCTCGCCCCTGGTGGACGCCCGGCACGCGAGCGAGGCGCGCCAATCGCGCCTCGGGCAGGTGATCTTCTGGAGCCGTTGGCTGTAGCTGCCGATCTACCTCGGCCTGATCGTGGTGCAGGGGGGACGCCTGGAAGTTCCTGTCCTCGCTGTGGGAGCTGCTGCACAATCTGCCGGTGCTGACCGAAACCGAGATCATGCTGTCGGTGCTGGCGCTGATCGACGTGGTGATGATAGCGAACCTGCTGCTGATGGTGACGGTGGGCGGCTACGAGACGTTCGTGTCGCGGCTGCGCATCGACAACCATCCGGATCAGCCGGAGTGGCTGGATCACGTCAACGCCTCGGTGCTGAAGGTGAAGCTGTCGATGGCCATCATCAGTATTTCGTCGATCCATCTGCTGCAGACCTTCATCAACGCCAGCCAGTTGCCGGAACACACCATCAAGTGGCAGTTGCTGTTGCATCTGGCCTTCCTGGTGTCGGCGGCGGCGATCGCCTACACCGACAAGCTGCTGCACTCCACCGGGCACAGCAACAAGCACTGAACGCCTCATCAGCAAACGGCCCCGCGGGGCCGTTTTTTCATCCCGGAGCAGGGGCGGGGAATCGCTCTCCACGCGCTTGCGTCCGTCTGCCGACGTCAGACGCCACCGCCGGCTTGGCTGCGGCAGCCGGACGGCGAGCCCGCGACGCGCCCTGCTCAGCCGCCTTTCAGGTGGTCGAGCGGCAGGGCGGCGGTGCGCTTGAATTCCTTCAGCACGAAGCTCGACTTGACGTCCTGGATGCCCGGCTGCTGCAGCAGCTGGTCCATCACGAAGCGCGAGAAGTGCTCCATGTCCTCGAAGTAGACCTGCAGCAGGTAGTCCATCTCGCCGGTCATGGCGTAACAGTTGATGACCTCCGGCCAGCGCTGCACGGCGTCGATGAACAAGTCCAGGTTGCCGCGCTTCTCCAGCATCACGCGCACGAAGGCCTGCAGCCCCAGCCCGATGCGTGCGGGGTCGAGCAGGGCCACGTACTGGCGGATGACGCCGGACTCTTCCAGCTGCTTGAGGCGGCGCAGGCACGGCGAGGGGGAGAGTGCGATGCGTTCGGCCAACTCGACGTTGCTCAGGCGGCCGTTGAGCTGGAGTTCCGCCAGGATGCGCAAATCTGTCTTGTCTAGAGTCATGTCTGGCATTTTGTTCTCGTATCTTCGCTTAATAGTAAAATTTTATTTTAGTTATTAGTATTTTTTGAGTTTCTTTGCAAGGAAATTGCGAAGCAAATTGCCTAAAATGAGCTTGGAAGCATGTTGCATTTTAACAGTGGCGTCAGACCGCTGCAGTGCGTTTACCGAGGAGAGCATGCCATGTACACCGCCGATGCGGCGCTTGAGCGCGCGGACATGAAGTTGTCCGCCTTGCCGTCCGAGCTGGACATTCACCGGGCCGTGGTGCCGGATTACACCGACATCGAGAACCATACCTGGGCCACGCTGCTGGCCAACCAGTGGGCGGTGCTGCCGGGGCGGGCCTGCAACGAGTTCCTGGCCGGGCTCGCGCTGATCGACTTCCCCAAGGAGCATATCCCGCGCCTGGCCGACATCAGCGACCGTATCGAGGCGGCCACCGGCTGGCGCCTGACCCGGGTCGACGGCATCGTCCCCGACAAGGAGTTCTTCGAGCTCCTGGCGCAGCGCATCTTCCCCTCCACCGACTTCATCCGCAAGCCCGAGGAGATCGGCTATACCCCGGCGCCGGACATGTTCCACGACCTGCTGGGTCACGCGCCGCTGCTCTCCAATCCACGCTTCGCCTCGTTCTTCGAGCGCTTCGGCCGCGCCGGCGTCAAGGCCTTCGAGAGCGAGCACCAGGGCCGCGTCTGGCTGCCGCGCATCTACTGGTACACGGTGGAGTTCGGCCTGATCCGCAATCCGGAAGGCCTGCGCATCTACGGTGCCGGCATCCTGTCCTCGCCCAACGAGGTGCTCTACAGCCTGTCGGAGCAGACGCGCAAGGTCGATTTCGACATCGGCCTGGTCGCCGACACGCCGTACGACATTTGGCACATGCAGGACCAGCTGTTCGTGATCGACAGTTTCGATCAGCTGGAACACGAATTCGCGCGCTGGACCGAACAGAACGGTCTGGCCTGAGCGCGACTGATTGCCCCACACCCACCCGGATGGCCCCAGTAGAGGGCCCCTGAAGTAAAACAGAGGAGAAACCCGCAATGAAGATGGAAAGCCTGACCGGCAACCCGCTCGCCACCGACGGCTTCGAGTTCGTCGAGTTCACCGCGCCGCAGGAAGAAGAACTGGAGCATCTGCGCCAGCTGTTCCTGTCGCTGGGCTTCACCGAGATCGCCCGCCACCGCAGCAAGAACGTGCGGCTGTTCCGCCAGGGCGACATCAACTTCATTCTGAACGGCGAGCGCACCCAGCCCGCCAGCGAGTTCGGCAAGGTGCACGGGCCGTCGGCCTGCGCCATGGCCTGGCGCGTGAAGGATGCCGCCCGCGCCTACGACTACGCGCTGGCGCATGGCGGCGACCCGTACGAGCGCCCGATCGGCTGCATGGAACTGAACATCCCGGCGATCGAGGGCATCGGCGGTTCGGCCCTGTACTTCGTCGACCGCTACGGCGACGAACACAACATCTACGACGTCGATTTCGTGCCGCTGCCGGGCGTCGACCAGCACCCGGTCGGCGTGGGGCTGAAGGAGATCGACCACCTCACCCACAACGTGATGCGCGGCAATATGGACAAGTGGGCCGGCTTTTACGAAGGCATCGGCAACTTCAAGGAAATCCGCTACTTCGACATCGAGGGCAAGCTGACCGGGCTGGTGTCGCGGGCGATGACCAGTCCGTGCGGCAAGATCCGTATCCCGATCAACGAGTCGTCCGACGACAAGAGCCAGATCGAGGAATTCCTGCGCGCCTACCACGGCGAGGGCATCCAGCACATCGCGCTGTCCACCGACGACATCTACCACACGGTGGAAACGCTGAAGGCCGCCGGCACGCGATTCCTCGATACCCCGGACAGCTACTACGACCGGACCGACGCGCGCGTGCCGGGCCACGGCGAAGACCTGGAGCGGCTGCGCAAGAACCGCATCCTGATCGACGGTGCGCCGGTGGACGGCGCCGGCATCCTGCTGCAGATCTTCACCGAGACGGTGATCGGCCCGATCTTCTTCGAGATCATCCAGCGCAAGGGCAACGAAGGCTTCGGCGAGGGCAACTTCAAGGCCTTGTTCGAGTCGATCGAGGAAGACCAGATCAAGCGCGGCGTGCTGAAGGCCGACTGAGAACGAGGGACTGAATCGGCTGTGCCCTGCGAGGCCGGCCCGATGAGGCTCGCCGTACCACCGCGACGGCCCAGCCTTGCCACCCTTTTGGGGCGAACCGGCCGCGAGGCGCGGCAATGAGCGCAGGGAATCCCTGTGGGACGATTTCTTGCCCCGTTCGGCGTGCCAAGCGTTGCCTTTCGGCCAACCTTCGAGGTTGGCCGAAGCCCGTGCCAGACCACACAGGAATTGCATCATGCGCAAATGGATCAGCTTTCCGCACCGCGAGGGCACCGTCTCGCGCCAGGCCCACGCCGACCTGCCGGCCGAGGGCATCTACGAACGCGAAGTCGGCCGTAGCGGCTTCTTCGGCCCGGCCACCCACCTGCACCACAAGCACCCGCCCACCGCCTGGAGCGCCTGGGAAGGGCCGTTGCGTCCGCGTGCCTTCGACCTGAACGAGCTGCCGCAGCAGGGCGGCATGCCGTTCGAGGCGGCGTCGGTGCTCAAGAACGCCCACTGCGACTTCCGCCTCTGGAGCGTCGATCAGGCCATGCCGGCGCTGTTCCGCAACGGTGACGGCGACGACGTGCTGTTCATCCACCAGGGTTCGGGCGAGCTGTTCTGCGACTACGGCCACCTCAGCTACCGCGACGGCGACTACCTCCTGATTCCGCGCTCGACCAGCTGGCGCATCGAACCGGCCGAGCACACCACCATGCTGCTGATCGAGGCCACCAACGGCGCCTACCAGCTGCCGGACAAGGGCCTGGTCGGGCCGCACGCCATCTTCGACGAAGCCATGCTCGACATGGCGCAGATCGACGATGCCTTCCGCGCCCAGCAGACCGAGGACGAATGGCAGGTGGTGATCAAGCGCCGCGGCGCGCTCTCCACCGTGACCTACCCGTTCAACCCGCTCGACGCCATCGGCTGGCACGGCAACCTGGCGGTATGCCGCATCAACTGGCGCGACATCCGCCCGCTGATGTCGCACCGCTACCACCTGCCGCCGTCGGCGCACAGCACCTTCGTCGCCGAGCGTTTCGTGATCTGCACCTTCGTGCCGCGCCCGATCGAATCCGATCCCGGCGCGCTGAAAGTGCCGTTCTATCACAACAACGACGACTACGACGAAGTGATCTTCTACCACGCCGGCGATTTCTTCAGCCGCGACAACATCAAGCCCGGCATGCTGACCTTCCACCCCGCCGGCTTCACCCACGGCCCGCACCCGAAGGCGTTCGCCAAGGCGATGAGCGACCCGAGGAAATTCACCGACGAAGTGGCGGTGATGATCGACGCGCGCGATGCGCTGGAGCAGGGCGAGGGGATGGCCGGCGTGGAATGGAGCGGCTATGTCGACAGCTGGAAACCCAAGGACTGAGCTCGGCGGGGTGGCGTTGCCATCCACCTCGCCCGGTTTGAGCGGTACAGCGCCGCGTCATCTAGTCTGAAGAACCCGCGGCGTTTGCCTGTTCCTGAACCGATGCCATGGCGGCGGCAACTGGAGTCCGCCGTCAGCCAGGTTGGCCGAACAACGAGCAAGACAAGACGAGAACCCACCGATGAAACTCGCCACCTATCAGAACCACACCCGCGACGGCCAGCTGATGGTCGTCAGCCACGACCTGTCCCGCGCCGTCGCCGTGCCGCACATCGCCGACACCTTGCAAGCGGCGCTCGACGACTGGAACGTCGTCGAACCGCAACTGCAACAGGTCTACCGGGCGCTCAACCGCGGCGACGCCGCCGGCATCGAAGCCTTTGACCCCACGCGCTGCCACAGCCCGCTGCCGCGCGCCTACCAGTGGGCGGACGGCAGCGCCTACCTCAACCACGTCGAGCTGGTGCGCAAGGCGCGCGGCGCCACCGTGCCTGACAGCTTCTACCACGACCCGCTGATGTACCAGGGCGGCTCGGACAACTTCCTGCCGCCGTGCGCACCGATCCCGCTGCGCGACGAGGCGTGGGGGCTGGACTTCGAAGGCGAGGTGGCGGTGATCACCGGCGACGTGGCCCTCGGTGCCGGCGTCGAGGCCTGCGGCCGCGCCATACGCCTGCTGATGCTGGTCAACGACGTCACGCTGCGCAACCTGATCCCGAACGAGCTGGCCAAGGGCTTCGGCTTCTTCCAGAGCAAGCCGGCCACCGCCTTCTCGCCGGTGGCGGTGACCCCGGACGAGCTGGGCGAGGCCTGGCACGACGGCAAGGTGCACCTGCCGCTGCTGGTCGACTACAACGGGCTGCGTTACGGCGAGCCCGATGCCGGCGTCGAGATGCAGTTCGGCTTTCCCGAGCTGGTGGCCCACGTCGCCAAGACCCGTGCCCTCTGCGCCGGGTCCATCGTTGGCTCCGGCACCGTGTCCAACCACGACCGCCGCGTCGGTAGCTGCTGCCTCGCCGAGCAGCGCATGATCGAGATCATCGACAGCGGCGAGGCGCGCACCCCGTTCATGAAGGTGGGCGACACGGTGCGCATCGAGATGCACGACGCCAGCGGCGCCAGCGTGTTCGGCGCCATCGAACAGACGGTGGTGGCGCATGACTGAGCGCATTCTGTACGACTATTTCCGTTCCAGCGCCGCCTACCGGGTACGCATCGCGCTCAACCTGAAGGAGCTGGACTACATCCAGGCGCCGGTCAGCCTGGTCAAGGGGGAGCAGCAGGGCCCCGCCTACCTGGCCCTCAACCCGCAGGGGCTGGTGCCGGCGCTGTCCGACAACGGCGTGCTGCTGACGCAGTCCTTGGCGATCTGCGAATACCTCGACGAAGCCTACCCCGACACGCCGCGGCTACTGCCGCTGGAGCCGGTGGCGCGCGCCCGCGCCCGCGCCATCGCCCAGTCCATCGCCTGCGATATCCACCCGCTCAACAACCTGCGGGTGCTGAACTACCTCAAGGGCGAGCTTGGCGTCGGAGACGAGTCGCGCAATGAATGGTACCGTCACTGGGTCACGCAAGGCTTTGCCGCGCTGGAGCGTCTGCTGGCGGACACGGCCGGCAGCTATTGTGTCGGCGACAATGTCACGCTGGCCGACGTGTGCCTGCTGCCGCAGTTGTTCAACGCACGGCGCTTCGCCGTCGATCTGGCGCCGTATCCACGGCTGGTCGCCGTGGGCGAGGCGCTGGAGCGGCTGCCGGCCTTCGCCGCCGCTCACCCGTCGTGTCAGCCCGACACGCCGCCGGCCTGAGCGCGGCAAAGCGTATTGGAATGGCTGGTGCTGCCACGTCTGGCGGTTTTTCATGCGATCACCATTTGCATGACTTTCTCGCATTGAGGCTTGACGGCCATGCCATGTATCTGCTTTAATGCTGATCTCTGACGGCGCAGTTAGCCGGATCGGGGCCAATTAGCTCAGTTGGTAGAGCAGCGGATTGAAAATCCGCGTGTCCTTGGTTCGATTCCGAGATTGGCCACCACTCGATTCTTCCTGTGGTAACAACGATCGGCAAACTGTGTTTTCATGGCCAATTAGCTCAGTTGGTAGAGCAGCGGATTGAAAATCCGCGTGTCCTTGGTTCGATTCCGAGATTGGCCACCAGATTCAAGAAAAAGCCCGAACGTCATCGTTCGGGCTTTTTCGTTTCCGATCTACATTCAGCGCCACTGTCGGCGGTATTCCTCGGGTGTCAGTCCCATCAGGCGCTGGAACATGGCGATGAAGGCCGACGCGCTGCTATAACCCAGTTCCAGCGCGGTGTCCTGCACCGGGCGCCCGTCTTCCAGCAGGGCAATCGCCTGCAATACCTTGAGCCGTTGCCGCCAGGCGCTGAAGGACATCCCCAGGTCGCGATGGCAGCGCCGCGACAGCGTACGCTCGGTGCTGTGCACCTCGCCGGCCCACGCTGCCAGCGAGCGCGTGTCCCCCGGCTGCTGCTGCAGGGCATGCAGTACCTTGCCCAGCTGCGGGTCGTCTGACATCGGCAGGTAGCTGTCGTGGCATGGGCTCTCCGCCAGCTGGTCGAGCAGTACCTGGAACAGACGCCCCTCACGCTCGGTGCGGGGGTATTCCAGCTGCCCCCGCCGCAGGGTGTCGAGAATGGCCTGTATCAAGGGGTTGATCGCCAGGGTACATGCTTCCCGTGGCAAGTCGGCACACTGCGCCGGCTCCAGATAGAGCGAGCAGTAGCTCGCCTCGTAGCGGTTGCTCGCCACGTGTTCCAGCTGTGGCGGAATCCAGATGCCGTACTGCGGGGGCGCCAGGTAGTGACGCCCAGCCATCCCCACCTCCAGCACCCCGCTGAACGAATAGACGAACTGCCCCGCCGCATGGCGGTGCGGGGGGTACTCGCTGGCGCCCTCCAGGTGCACCACGCGGAAGGATACCGGCTGAGTCAGCTGTTCGAGCAGGGGCGGCAGTTGTCGGCGATGCGCCATATTGTCCAAAACTCCCTATGGGTTGTCGGAAATTCGCTATTTGATTGTAAACCGCCATCGCTACAATCGGGATATCTTCATCGGGGCCGGTGCTTTCGCGCCCCGACCATGACTTTGAGAATCGGAACTATCATGTCGACCGCTCGCAAACCGCTGGATGGCCTCGCCGCCGGATTGATGTTGCTGCTCTGCCTGTGTTGGGGAATGCAGCAGGTGGCCGTCAAACTGGCGGCCAGTGCCGTCAGTCCCATCATGCAGATCGGGTTGCGCTCCCTGCTCGCCGCCTTGTTGGTGGGCGCCCTGATGTGCTGGCGCCGGGAGCGCTTCTCCCTGCGCGACGGCCGGTTTCGTGCCGGGCTGGTGGCTGGCGCGTTGTTTGCCGGCGAATTCCTGTGCGTCTCGGTCGGGCTGATCTATACCAGTGCCTCGCACATGGTGGTGTTTCTTTATTCGGCGCCGATCTTTACCGCGCTGGGCCTGCACTGGCGCGTCAAGGGCGAACATCTGGAGCGGGCGCAGTGGGGCGGGGTG